>CALXOI010000130.1 GCA_944389965.1 uncultured Treponema sp. | reverse complement strand
GGAAACCCGGGCAGCATCAGATGCCGGCTGAACAAAAACAGCCAGCCGGGTATCCGGCAGGGAACCGTCATTCTGATACGAAAAAACAACCGTCGCCCCTGCGTCAGCAACAGCAGGTACAGAATCCGCGCACCCGGAAAGACAGATTACAAAAAGAACCGGGAAACATAAAAACGGTACTATGTACCGGTGGTGTGCAGGATGAACCATAATTCAAAAATTAAAAATTAAAGTGATAACCGTTAAATCACTGGCTGCATATTGGTTTACCAATGATTCAAATTTTACATTAACTTTTTTACAAGCTTCATCCAGATATGACAGGTAATACAAACCGAGATCTGTACCTTCCTGCCCCTCCGGTAACTCCCGGTAAAAATCAATCAGTGAGCGTTTATTTAAATCCGCGGATTTTTTTGTTTCGATGTTTTCCTTGACTTCCTGAAATTCATCATCTTTATTGTACAGCGTAATCTGGAGGCGACCCTGCTTTCCAATGGAAGATGAACCGCCGCCAAGTTTCCACGACAGGAACACCAGTTCATGTTTCCGCTGCAATTCTTCTATAATTTTTTTTCTAATATCAGGGTCATAAATCAATGTTTCAAATTCATCAATACCCCGGTACATGATTTTTGCTTCTTTGCGTATATTGGTATTCTCACTGTTTAAAGCCAATTCCATTACCATAACAGAAATATATTCTGCAACTTTGCTCTTTTCTGTATAAGCGGTCAAAACAGTCCGCAGTTTTGACAGGATTTCATCAAACCCGGGTTTATTGAAAAATTTTGTGATGATAAACCAGTTAAGCAGGGACATTCTGTTGAGGAATTTTTCTGTCATGAGCAGGAAAATGTTTTTTTCTTCCGGTGTCAAATCTTTGTTTTCCAAAATATCTGCCCACAAAGGATCTAGAATCTGTTTGCGCGCCTTTGTAATTGTTGCATCCATATTTTTCATTCTGGAACGTAACTGCGCATCACTCATTTTTGTCCGTTCATCAATCAACTGTGACGGATTTGACCGGTTGTGTTTCCTGACACAATCAGTTTCTACTAATGACGTAAAGGCTTCCCGGTCAAACTGCTTGTATAACAGGGAAAAAACAATCAACTTTGAAAGATCCATTACTTCCTGCCGGGATGATACAAATTCCGGCATAGAAATTTCAATTTTGGAAATGTAATCAATCAGGATCATCCGCTGGATAGACTGCGGTGAAAATGTATTCAGGGAAATACCATATTCTTCGACATTATCAGCAAGTTTTATTCTCAGAAGTTTTTTTCTGTTCTGGATAAAATAAGAAGCGCCTTCTTCTGTCAGTATAACTTTTAAAGGTAAATTCAACAAGGATTTTTTTGCATTTCCGCTCACGCTAATCTCCTGACTATATTATTATACACAAAGGGTCTTGAATTGTAAACAGAAATTAATATATTCTTATTATATGATGTTTTCCCGCAGATATTTCTGCTGTTTATGTTTTTTTTTCATAGTGTGTGCAGCATGTTTTTCTCTGACAAAGGAATCCGTTCATGCCCGGGAAATATCCAATACATTGTATGAAAACCTTTTACGCCGACAGATGCAGCCGCAAAAGCAATTCTTAACCGGTACAGAAAATCCGGCGCTTCCCTTTTCTATCATTATTGATTTTGATTCCGCTGGAAACATCCTTGATGCCGGCGGAGAACCAGTGGCTGATGCAAACAATGCTGATACCGATACCGTAATCACAGCTGACATTCCCGGAATGGGCACGGAACAGAGTCAGGATGCTGCCGGCTGGAATACACCGCCGCAGATAGTGCTTTCTATCCCTCAAGAAATGGCTGTAGTTATGGATACCGGTTTTTACACATTACTGGAGATTTTCAAGGATTCTGATATACCGGTATCTGTAAGAATCCTGCTGACGGCAGGTGACTTTCCGTTACTGGAAACTCCCGGCAGAGATCTGATTCCTACCGGAACCGGTATATTTCTTTCAGAAACAGAACCAACTGCCAACACTGCCGTACTAGTGTTCAGTCCCCCTGATTCCGGCAGTCCTGACAGGCCGGTATTGATTCCCGGTTCAGGCGGTTATATGTCCCCCTTGTGGCTTATCAGACAAATTCAACTGGATATGCCGCGGAATTCTCTGTTATCGTACCGGTTGAATCTGGCACCGGAAGACAGCAGACTGCGGGCATTTCTGGAAGAAGGCTTTGCTGCTGCGGCAGTCCGGTTCAATCCATCAGACCTGGCTCAAGTTCAAACAGTACAGGAAACTGTTCTTCAAACTATATACAACTTTGTTCCAAACAATAATCCTAACCTTGATACCGGGAATTATCTGCTTATTGAAACTCCCCGGAAAATATGGATACCAGAATATATACTTGTTGTGGTTTATATCATTACTGCGGCGTTGGTAACTGCAGCTTCCTGTGGTTTTTCAATTACCGGTAAAAAAAGCGGCACCCGGAAGCAGGATTTGGCCCATGAGTGGTATCTTATTCCAATCACGATTCTGTTGTCAGCTTTATCCCTGTATGGGGGGCAGCATATTGCCCTTGCATTATCTGGTTTAACCGGAAACAGTCCGTTTTCTGTTCTGATTATCAAAACATTCTGTTCATTCTTTTTTGTTTCCCTGTTGTTTATCGCCCAGGTTCAGTTCCGGGTACCGGTTTCGCAGGTTGTATACGGATACCTGCTCTCACTGGTTGCTGTGCTGAATATTTTTATTTTTACTTCGTTTGACATTGTTTTATTAGTTGTATTTCTGGCGGAATATTTTATTATTGTGCTCGCACGGATAACCCGCCGGCTGGTTCCGCTCATTGTTTCTGCCTGTCTGATGTTTATCCCATTTATACCCTTTGCAGTTGCTATCTGGAATAATCTTGCACCGGAAAAAATAATGACACTGACGCAGCCGGGACCGGCAGGCAACATACTGTATGCGTGTATTCTGGTACCGTTTCAGATTATGTGGCTGAGAATTCTGGTCAGGATGAATATATACGGTAAAACCCGGAAAATTCCCCGCCGGAAAGCTCTTATTACTACCGGAATTATCATTATCGGTCTGCTTGTTTTTATTGCCGGCGGCTTTTCTGCTGCATCCTGGTATCTGGGGCGCAGGTCATTGCAACAGACTGCGTTTTTTGACACCAGCCCGGTTCCCTATCAGGATATTATACAAAACCGGTCCCTCCCCGCATCGTATGAAGTACAGATTCAAAGAACGCCTTATCTGAAACTACAGACTATCAGGCTCCGCCTGTCCGTTCCCGATGTGGTTTTGAGATATGATGTATCTGTCAGCGCACCGGCTGCGTTTCCCGTATATGATGCGGAAATTCCGTATGATACCGTGGAAACAGATAACGGTACGACTGCTTTTTTTCTGATTCCCGATGCACCTGCATCTGATTTAAGTTTTGCGTATACTGCGCCGGCAAAATACGAGCAGCATATCACGGTTAAAATTTATACCCAGGATTCCAGCGGTACGGTACAGGAATATACCCGGAATATTATCCTGCCGGCGGTTTCTTCCGGTACCGACTGATGTTTTTACACGTGGATCTTGATGCGTTCTATGCATCTGTGGAACAGCTTGATAACCCACAGTTGAAGGGAAAACCGGTTATTATCGGGGCATTGCCGGGAACCCGGAGGGGTGTGGTTTCCACCTGCTCATATGAAGCGCGGCAGTATGGCGTCCATTCAGCAATGCCGGTGGAAGCCGCTTACCGGCTGTGTCCCCAGGGTGTATTTATTCCGCCCCGGATGAAACGATACCGGGAAAAATCCCGGGAAGTAATGGCTGTTTTTTATGATTTTTCCCCTGATGTGCAGCAAATTTCAATTGATGAAGCTTTTATCGATATTACCGGAACAGAACGGTTGTTCGGTCCGCCGGAAACAACCGCCCGGACACTCAAGGCAGCTGTACGGGAACATACCGGTCTGACAGTGTCTGCCGGTCTTGCCGCAAACCGGTATGTGGCAAAAATTGCATCCGGTATGTCCAAACCTGACGGATTCTGCCACGTTCCGCCGGGGGATGAAGCACAATTTATTGAACAACTTCCTTTGGAAAAAATATGGGGACTTGGAGATAAAACCCGGAAAAAGATGCATGATGCAGGTTTATATACAGTTTCTGCGGTAAAAAACGTATCCCTGGAGTTGCTTGAGCATATTTTAGGGACAGCCGGAGCCATGTTTGTATACAATGCGGTACGGGGCATTGATCCGGGAATATGCACACCGGTACCACTGTCCCGGTCTATCAGCACGGAACAGACGTATGAATTCAGTCTGTACGACCGGTATATTATTGATACTGCCCTGATGGAACTTGCCGGAACCGTTATGTTCCGGATGCTGAATGAAGGCTGGCACAGCAGGACGGTGTGTGTCAAACTGCGGTATGACGACTTTACTACCCATACGATACAGGAAACAGTTGATATACCGGTTGCCACGGAACAGGCTCTGTTTACCCGGGCATCCCGGCTGTTTGACAAAAAATATACGGGCGGCGGCATCCGTCTGCTTGGTGTCGGTGCGCTGAATCTGGAACCGGAAAGCACTCCGGTTCAGCAGGAGCTTTTTGATGACGGCAACAAAAAACTACAGACGGTTGAACGGACAGTACTGCAACTGAAAAACAAGCATCCTGATTTGACGATTACTAAAGCACGTCTTCTTTCCCGTCCGGAAACAGATACAGAATAATCAATACAGCACTTGACAAATCCACAATTATCAGATATTATCATTTTACATTGCATTCCCCGATTGTGTAATGGTAGCACCTCAGATTCTGGTTCTGATTGTGGGGGTTCGAATCCTCCTTGGGGAAAAAGCTGAACTCAATGTTCAGCTTTTTTTATAGCCGGATATCCGGCATACCGAGGTCCCTTCGTCTATCGGTTAGGACAAAAGATTCTCAATCTTTAAAGACGGGTTCGATTCCCGTAGGGACCGGAACTTTCAAAAAAAATACAGTATACGTGGAACAGGTTGCTATCCTTTCCGCAGGTTCAAAGTCGCACTGATACCGGTATTTTAATCTTAGTTGTTGTAAGTTTTTTTGTCTCCTCACCGGGAATTTATTACCGGCAGAACCACTTCCAGATATTCAAACAGATACTTGCGAGCTGCCTGATATAACAGTTTGTAGACAGAAGAACACCCCACCGTTTTGGTCAGTACTGTGGCATTTTTATCCCGCAAAACTTCACTGATCTTTTACCAAAACTTCACTGATCTTTTACCAAAACTTCACTGATCTTTTACCAAAACTTCAC
>CALXOI010000129.1 GCA_944389965.1 uncultured Treponema sp. | reverse complement strand
GGAAAATGCCGTCTTTTTTTATATTCCCACAAATTTATTAAAAAGATGGAGGAAAGAACGATGCAAAAGAAAAATGCGGGCATAGCCCGGAACTTTGCCTTAAAGGGACTGCTGCTTTTGGCAGCCCTTACCCTGTGTGCAGGCTTTTTTGCCTGTAAAGTTGCCGTAGGCGGCGGGGAAGGGGGCAAAATTGAAAGCTACACCATAACCTATGAGCTTAACGGCGGAACCAATGCACCTGAAAACCCTGCAGGTTACAATGTAGAGACTGAGACCATAACCTTAAAAGACCCTGCAAAACCAGGATATACCTTTGCTGGCTGGTACATGGCAGAAGATTTTACCGGGAATGCTGTAACTGAAATTGTCCAAGGCACCACCGGCAACATAACCCTTTATGCCAAGTGGGTTACGGATATTGAAGGTAAAGTTTTTGTGAGGGGAGGGGATGCTACACTCAACGGTCAAGAAGTAACCCTCTCAAGTTTTTGGATTTCCCCCTACGAGGTTACCCAGGAGGAATTTGAAAGCGTAATGACCGGAAACACCAACGGCATAAATGCAAACCCCAGTGGTTTTACCAGCAATCCTGCAGAGGGAGAGGTGCAGGAAAGGCGTCCTGTGGAACGTGTGAGATGGTACGATGCAATCGTATACTGTAACCTTTTGAGTATAAAAGAGGGCTTGACCCCCTGTTATACCATTAAAAGTTCTACAGACCCTGCTGCCTGGGGAACTTCCCCTACATCAACCGGTGCCGAAGATTATGATGATTGGGAATCGGTAACCTGTAATTTTGATGCTGACGGTTACCGGCTCCCTACAGAGGCGGAATGGGAATACGCCGCCCGGGGAGGTCAGCCGGGGCTTGCAGACGGCAGTTGGGACAACACATACAGCGGCAGCAATACACTGGATGATGTGGCTTGGCACTTTTATAACAGCGACAACAAGACCCATGAGGTAGGTAAAAAGCAAGCCAATGCCCTGGGGCTTTATGACATGAGCGGTAATGTATTTGAGTTGTGCTGGGACTGGTATGGCAGCAGTAGCGGCTATCCCAGCGGTACAGAGGATCCTGAAGGACCGGATGCCGGCAGTGACCGGGTAAAGCGTGGCGGCTGTTTGAGCAACTACGACGCCTCCTACTGTACCGTCTCGTACCGGTACAGCTACGGCAGCCCCTACTTCCGGAACAGCAGCTTCGGCTTCCGCCTCGTCCGCTCTGCGCGGTAACACGTTTTGGCTGCCTTTGCAACCTTGGTTTGTCAAAGACACTGCGTTTTTCTCTGCAAAGGCACAAAGCTCCAGAATTCGGCGAAGCCGAATTCTGGGGATTGTTTGCCGGTTTTCGCCTTGGAATGTTTTTCCGCCTTTGAAACCTTGGTTTGCCAAAAAAACAGCGTTTTTCTCTGCAAAGGCACAAAGCCTACGAATTCGGCGCAAGCCGAATTCGTAGGCTTTGGCTCACGGCGTTTGGTAAGTAACGGCATTTTAGATGCCAAAGCCGGTCATCCTGCCCGGGGTGCGCACACCGTCTTTACTTTTTCTTTCAAAGTGATATAGTGCTTTCTGACGGAACATACGTATGAGTGAAGGCGACAAAGGATTTTTTTTACAGGGTTCTCTTTTTAAAACAATTTTTATCTTCAGCTTGCCTTTGATTTTTACCAATCTGTTGCAGGTACTGTTCAGTTTTACCGATGTTGCCGTTTTGGGAAGATTTGCCAGTGCAGAATCCATGGGTTCTGTAGGTTCTGTTGCCATACTGGTATTTATGTGCACGGGGTTTCTTACCGGAATCGGGTCGGGAGTCAACTCTGTAGCCGCATTTTATATCGGAGCTGACAACAAAAAATCTGTTTCTGACACAGTTCATACTTCGGCAATTTTATGCGTAACCGCCGGTGCGGCAGTGTGCGTTTTCGGCATACTCTTTGCCAAACCGGTACTGCAGCTTATGGGTACAAAGGCTATACTCATAGACGGCTCCGTTACTTATTTCAAAATCTATATGCTGGGAATGCCGGCGTTAGCCTTTTACAATTTTGGCAACGGCATTTTGAGCGCATCAGGAGATACAAAGTCACCCCTCAAATTCCTTTCAGTTTCCGGTGTTGTAAACGTTGTACTGGATCTGGTATTTGTCATCTGCTTTAAAATGGACATTGCCGGTGTTGCCGTTGCCAGCATTTCGTCATTGTACATATCCGCTTTTTTGGTTTTCCTTAAATTATACAAAAGAAACGATGCTTTGGCATTCCGGTTCAAAAATCTGCGGCTGAATAAATTCATTCTTTACAAGCTCATCAAAATCTGTATTCCGGCAGGAATGCAAAACGTTATTTTTGCCTTTGCAAACATTTTTATTCAAGTGGGTATCAACTCCTTTGACGCAGCCATGGTTATAGCCAATTCTGCCGCTGCCAATTCAGATACTTTAGTATACAACACCATGATTGCGTTTTATGTAGCCGGTTCCACGGCTATAGCCCAGAACTATGGGGCAAAAAACAAAAAAGGCATTCTGAAAAGTTGTTTTATCTCCGTTGCTTATTCCTTTTTGGCAGGATTGTTCCTCGGTGTTCTGCTGCTGCTGTTCGGCAGGTATTTTCTTGCGGTTTTTACTTCCGAACCTCACATTATCGAACTGGGAATGGAGCGGCTGACGATTATGGCTTTTTCTTACTGCCTGTCTGCCTTTATGGATGCAGCCCTGGCTTCTTCCCGGGGACTGGGAGAAACCATCATTCCCACCGTTATCGTCATTATCGGTTCCTGCATCCTGAGAATCCTGTGGATTTATACCGTGTTCGGTTTTTTTGGTACCGTTTTATCCTTGTATCTGGTATTTCCCGTCACATGGATTATCACCGCTACCGCGGAATTCATCTATTTTGCAAAACTCTACCGGAACATTGCCAAAACATTCTGACACGTGCCGGTATCCGTATCATAGCTGGTACGGTGTTTGTCACCAGAATTTCTTCTTTTTCATAATCACAATGCAGGCTGCGACAATAACAATGCTGAAAACTATGACCGCCGCATAACCGTATTTCCAGCCTAATTCGGGCATACCGGAAAAATTCATACCGTACCATCCTGCCACCAAAGTCAGGGGCAGAAAAATCGTCGTAACTATGGCAAGAATCTTCATAACCTGATTTTGCCGTATATCAATTTCTGATTGAAAAAGTTCCCGCACCTGTAAGCCGTATTCCCTGAGCATCTGGGCTTCGGTTTTCAGCCGGTTGACCCGGTTGGCAACCAGATGGAACAGGGACACCACAGTGCTGTTAAAATATTTATTTCTGTTTTCTTCCAGTTCCGTTACAAAGTCTTCCAGCTGGGTATAGTACCTGATCCAGCCGTATAGTTCCTTTCTTAAATCAGACATACGTACATTGAATTCGTCCAGGGAACCGGATAAAATCTGTTCTTCCAGATTACCCAGTGATTCCTCCAGTTCCTGCAAATGGTGCAGGTCTTTTGAAACCAGCATTTCCAAAAATGCACAAAAGAAACTGCCGGTACCGTCTTCTGTCGGCGTGTGGGCCTTTATCATCCGTTGCACCATGGTGTGCGCCACATCCGTGTCATCACAGAGGATGACTTGATTTTGTGTCAAAAGATAACCGAAGGCAATATCCTGCTGTTCCTTGGTACGCCGGGGAGTCAGGATTGTGCCGGAAATATAATTCCTGCCCGGTTCTGTCTTGCAGACCCGGGCGTCCCGGGCTAACGGGGTATGCAAAAGCAACTGCCCGATTTCCGGAATCTGTATGTTTTGTTCCACCTCTTTGGAAGTGACCAACGTCAAAACCGGTGCACCGGTACTCGGTTCCCCGGTCAGATATTTTATTTCAGAATTCAGACTAAATTGAATCATCCGTATCTCCCATGCCGTATTGTTTTACCTTATGTTACCATAACATGAATACTATGTAACTGTATATCTATTAAACAGCTAGTATATGGGATAAATATATGGTATACATAAGACGAAAATCATTTTATTTGGTAATGTAGGAATAAACATGAAGAAAAGCATATTTATTTTTTTGTGTATATTTTTATGCGGGTGTCTTTTTTCTTGTACGTTGATAACACACTTTGATTCTGACAAATCTTCCGGTTCTGAATCTTTTGATCCAAATAATTTTAATCCTACCGCAGATATTTTTTCTCCCGGTTTATATTACGGCAGATCCCTGTTATCAACACAGGAGGAACAAAAAGGATACGACCTTATTATGCGTACCCTGTTAACAGAACCGGTTACGGAAGAAGAAAAAAACAGAAAATATATCGTAGTAGATTTCAGCGAAGAAAATTTTCAGTTAACAGAAAAACAAGTAATTGAAATCTTTAATTATATCCGTTAAGATGATCCCAGAATCCCACTTATAACTTCTTCTGTGCTGCCACGCCGTTCCGGGAATATACAGGACACCTACAGTCCTTCCGGAACGGCGCCTGCCGTAACGGCTTATTTTGACAATGCTTTTAAAGGTATGTCTTTGGGAACGTTTTGGACAAATTTCCATACACCGCAAATGGCAGAAATAGAGGAGCGAGTACAGGCGTTACTCGGTGTTGTAAAAGAAGATATGACAGATGCCCAAAAAGTACGGGCTCTTCACGATGCCTTTTTGGCAACGGTAGCCTACGGAGAACAAAATTCCCGAGGAGCCGGCAACCTGAGGGGAGCTTTTTTGAATCCCGTTTCCGACCCGGAAGCCACAGTCCGTCGGGTTGTGTGCCAAGGTTATGCCGTTTCTTTCCAGTATCTTTTAATGCGCTGCGGTATTCAGGCTATTACCGTCACGGGAACGGCTTTGTCTACTCCGGGAGATACAACCACCATGGGGTCCCATGCGTGGAACAAAGTAAAAGTTGCCGGCGCATGGTACCTTGTTGACCCGACCCATGACGACTCCATCAACCCCACCAGTGAGACCTGTCATTATGATTATTTTTTAAAAGCAGACAGCTCTGTTCCTACCCATCAGGAAGGCATATCACCTGCCGGAGAAAAAGTCGGATACCCTTTGTATCCTCAAAGTGCCGGTACAGATTATCCTTTAGCTCAAACAACGTATAAATAATAACAGACACGTTTTTTTATAAAAGGATTTTGTGTTTGATATGAACTTTAACCGGTTTTTATTGGATAACTACCTGTGTACCCGGGAAGGGAAAAAAGCATTAGCTTTTTTTAATAATTTTGAAAAACATATCCGCAAAAAAGATTACAGAGCCTTTTTTGATTTGTTTAGTCATTTTTGCATTATTCCTCCAAACTTCGCAGATTGTAAAGAGAAAGTTGATTCCTATTACGAGATTCTC
>CALXOI010000128.1 GCA_944389965.1 uncultured Treponema sp. | reverse complement strand
TAAAGCACATTTTCCGCTTGGGCAATTAATGGGTAAATTTTTACAGCAGAATCCCTGATAACACATTTACCCGGTGTTTTTGTCCAGCAACCAAAGCACCCCATACAGGGGGTTATTTTTTCTTTTGTAACATCTACATATTGATGTTCTCCGATTTGTAATGCCTCTGATAAAGGCTTGTCTGTTAATATTAGATTCATATAATGAATATATACTCTTTTAGTTAGACAGGCAAATTTATATTTTTCATATTATTGTTTTGCAGTGATTTAGAAATACAAATTATTGATGCAGAATATATTTTGATAACTTTATATTATGTGGTATGATAGAAATATGATAGTACCTCATGAAATTTTATGGCTGCTTCTTGCGGCGGCGGTAATCAGCGGTACCGGCTGGTTCAAATTCCTGTATTTTATTTCTGTAGGATACGGTTTTTCTGTTGCCGGCTGCGGTGCCGTTATGCTGGTTCTGTTTTCCGGCAGAATGCCGCCGGGATGTCTGTTGTTGTGCGTTCTGCTTATTGTGTACGGTTGCAGGCTCAGCGGGTTCCTGCTGTTCCGGGAAATAAAAAGCGCTTCATACAAAAAAGCTTTGCCGGAACTGACAAAAACCAGCCGGCCGGTAACAGTGCCGTTTAAATTTATTATCTGGGTGTCAGTTGCCGTGTTGTATGTTATGCAGGTTTCGCCGGTATTTTACCGCTTGTATAATTCAGCTGCCGCACCCGGCGGTATCCCGGTGGATTCCCGGTGGGCGTATGTCGGGGCAGCGGTAATGGCTGCCGCAATACTGCTGGAATCAACCGCTGATTTTCAAAAGTCCCGGGCAAAAAAGGAAAATCCCCGCCGGTTCTGTGACCGGGGATTGTATAAACTGGTGCGGTGTCCCAATTATCTGGGAGAAGTCCTGTTCTGGACCGGTTGTTTCCTTTCGGGAATCGGTGCGTTGCAGGGGGCAGGGCAGTGGATTATTGCTGCCATCGGATATGCAGCGATTGTTTATATCATGTTTGGCGGGGCCCGCCGGCTGGAAATCCGCCAGAACAAAAACTATGGTGCAGATCCGGAATACCAAGCGTATGTGAACAAAACACCGGTGCTTATTCCGTTTATTCCGCTGTATCACCTTGAAAAATACACATTCCTTAAAGGATAAAATTTTTCGGTAAGCAACGGAAAAACAGGAGAAAAAGAATGTATACTTTTGCCTGTTTTTCCCGCCAAAGGGGTTAAATTTATTGAACCAAATCACCGGTCAAGGGGGGAAAAGAGATGAAAAAAGCCTGTAAAAGCACATTGACAGTGGCAGCCCTGCTGTCGGCGGTATTGTTTTTCGCCGGATGTGCAGGGAAACCTGAAAATCTTATGCCTGTGGAGAATTTCGATATATCCAGGTATATGGGGACATGGTATGAAATCGCCCGGTTCGATTTCTTTTTTGAAAAAGATGTGAATAAGGTGACGGCGGAATACACCCTCAATGATGACGGTACCGTAAAAGTCATCAACAGGGGATATAATTACAAAAAGGGAAAATTCCAGCAGGCTGAAGGGAAAGCCCGCTTCCAAGGAGACAAAACAAGGGGAGCCCTGGAAGTATCATTTTTCGGACCCTTTTACGGGGGATACAACGTTATTGCCATAGATTCTGAATATACATATGCTCTGGTTGCAGGCAGCTCCAACAAGAACCTGTGGATACTGTCCAGAACTCCATCGATTCCCGACAACATACGGGCGGAATATACAGCTCTGGCTGAATCCCTTGGTTTCAATGTGGAAAAACTCGTCTGGACAGAACATTAACGGATGATTTCGTGAAGAAAAAGATTTTGATGTCACTTTTTTTCCTTTTGTTTATTTTAGATATGGCGACTATCCGGGGCTCCCAAACTGCAGGTATGCTTTTGCCATTTTAACAGATAACCAAGGATATTATGTATGGAAAAAGAAAAAGGAAAATTATCCCAGGCTGTGGGAAAAATCGGTGCAAAGCCGTTTATCATTCTCGTTCTCGTGCTGCTGTTTTTAATCCCCCTTACGATGATACAGTCGCTGGTACGAGACCGGGAACATTACCAGGCTGAGGCTGTCCGTTCCATCCTTCAGCCAAAGGGCGGATCTCCTGAGCTGGAGGGGTTTCTGGTGGCACTTCCCTATGAACATGTTGCGGAAACAAAACTAGTTGACGGTTCCGTGTCCCGGACAACGGAAATACGGTACATTCTTGCGGTGCCGGAAACCTGGAACTTTGTCGCGGACATCCGGCCGGAATATCTGACCCGGGGAATATTTGAAGTTCCGGTGTTCTCCTGCGATACGGTTTCCTCGGGAAATTTCGGGCAGATGCAGGTTTCCCATTTTAAAATAGATGAATCCCGGATCCTGTGGGACGAAGCCCTGTTCCTGATGGGCATTTACAATAAGAAAACTTTTACCGCCCTGCCCGTTGTGGAAGTTAGCGGCGTAAAACTTGAGCAGTCCCTGATAGAACCGGATATATCACCCTTCCACAACACCGAGTTTTACCGGTTGCCAAAGGATGCGGCAAAAAGCGGATTCAATTTTACGGTCAATGCATCTATTCAGGGAGGGCAGGCCCTTTCCCTGCAGCCCCTGGCCGGGGACAACTGTTTTGCTGTCACCTCTGATTGGCCGTCCCCCAGCTTTACCGGAGGCTGGCTGCCGGTAAACCGGGAAATTTCCGCCAACGGATTTTCCGCAGAATGGAACATTGCAGGGCTTTCCACCGCCTATCCTAAAACATGGATTGTGACCCCCTATTCAGGGATGGAAACCCGTTCAGAGCGGGAATCGGTGACGGTGGAATTCATCACCCCGGTGGATAACTACCAGAAGACTATGCGCAGCGTAAAATACGCCGTGCTGTTTCTGCTTATTCCTTTCCTGGCGATTTTTATCTTTGAAATTTTTACCCGGACGAGGATTCATCCGGTACAATACTGCCTCATCGGGCTGGCTGACGTACTCTTTTACCTTCTGCTGCTGGCCATATCCGAGCACCTGCCTTTCACACTGACGTACTGGATAAGCGCGGCGGCGGTGTGCCTCACAACCCTAGGCTATGCGGCGGCAATATTCCACCAGTTGAAATGGGGTGCATTGTTTGCGGCTGTCCAGGGGATTTCCTACATATTCCTGTACGGTACCTTACAGGCGGAAGATTACGCACTGCTCATCGGCACCCTGGGACTGTTCTTTGTGGTGGTGCTGCTGATGGTATTGACCCGGCGGGTTGACTGGTACGCAGTGGTTCCCGGAAGTGGAAACAAAGACAGTGACCATTCCCGGACGTAAATTCCGGGTACAGTGCTGCCGGATAATAAGCAGTTTTCAGGGAAGCCGGAATTATCCTGTACCAGCAGGTAGTAATTCCGCTGTAATCTCAGGATACAAGTAAAACTATAAACTGCATGGGTAGCAACCCATGCAGTAACAGTTTGGAAAATTATAGTACCGTAGCATTGCGTCTGCTGCTTTCCTTTCCGGTAACGGGTATGACAACCACATAAAGCATATACAATCATATTGATTATGTTTATATTTTCTGTACCAACAATATCGGTTTCTGGCAAATTTATTTCAGATTTGTTATATTATTATAACAAATCTGATTTTGTTACAATCAAAATCTCATAAGTGTTATTTAAATACGTTCAATGATACAAACAGAGTGGAGTATATTACAACAAATGGTTATTGTTTTTGTAGCTGATCAATATGATGCATTAAATAACGGAACAACCATATCTGCCAGAAGGTTTGCGGAAAATCTTCGCGCACAGGGACATACCGTCAGAATATTAACAACAGGGAACCCCGGACCGGATAAATTTATCCTGCCGCTGCTTAAAATACCGGTTATATCTTGGATTGCAAAAAAACAAGGGATAATTTTTTCAAAACCTGACATCGGCATCATTAAAGAAGCCTTGACAGGAGCAGACATCGTGCATTTTTACCTGCCGTTCCCCATGGCACGGGTTGCGGAAAAAACAGCAAGGGAAATGGGCATACCGTGTATTGCAGGATTCCATGTACAGGCGGAAAACATATCATGCAACCTGGGGTTGGGTAAAAGCGAAAGGGTTTCCCGTTTCTTTTATAAATTCCTGTATAAATATTTTTTCAATCGGTTTTCTGACATTCACTGTCCGTCTCGTTTTATAGCCGATGAATTGAAAGCGAATGGATACACGGCAAGGCTCCATGTCATAAGCAACGGTGTGTCTCCGGTATTCAAACCGCTTCCGCCATTGCCCCACAAAACGTTCAATATTCTCATGATAGGAAGACTGTCACCGGAAAAACGGCAGGATGTAATTATAAAGGCGGCGAAATTATCAAAACACAAAGATAAAATACAACTTTACTTTGCCGGCATAGGCCCGCTTCAACAAAAATACATGAAAATGACGGAAGACCTTCCCAATCCGGCGGTTTTCAAGTTTTATTCACCTGAAGATTTATTGCAGCAGACAAGAACAATTGATTTGTATATCCACGCTTCGGATATAGAGATCGAAGCCATTGCCTGCATAGAAGCTTTCAGTTGCGGACTGGTGCCGGTGATTGCGAATTCACCTAAAAGTGCGACGGTTGATTTTGCGATTAACGAAAAATCCTTGTTCGAATCCGGAAACCCGCAAAGTCTTGCGGACAGAATTGATTACTGGATAGAGCATCCTGAAGAAAAAGATGAGATGAGCAAAAAATATATTGAAAAAAGCGCACAATATAAAATTACAGAGTCAACTTCAAAAATGATTGAAGTATATAAATCCATTATCGAAGAGAATAAAAATAAATGAGAAAAACAAAGTTATCAGAAAAAATCATTGCGGTTGTATTTTTAATTTTTGTGGTATCAACATTACCTGCACAGGAAAACGGCGGTTCTGCCGATGAATTACTAAGTCCGTTGGAAATAACGGTGGAAGGCCAAATAGAAAAAGCCGTGATAAATCCGGATTCCGCTACAGTTTACCTTCCGCTTCCCTATTACTTTGACAACAGCCGGACTCTTTTTCCAATTTCACATTCTGTAGTAACGTCCGTCAAGCTTCAGGAAGGATTAACGCATACACTGCCTGCGGAACTCGACTTGAGGCATAAAACGAATTTCACCATTTCATCTGTTGCTACAGGAGAATCAAGAACCTGGACAATTTACGGCGGATATCAAATACCGGGAAGCGATTTTTCCCAATGGCATTCTGAAAAAGTGCCAGGCTTTATTACAATTGGAACCGTTGAATGCGGAGAAATGCCGGGCGGTACGGAACAATCATTGTGGGACAACGGCAATCCGGCTTATGCGACAAAAAAAAAAAAAAAATGGCCCACGTACCAGGTCACTT
>CALXOI010000127.1 GCA_944389965.1 uncultured Treponema sp. | reverse complement strand
ATCAAAGATTATCGCCGGGTGGATACCCGTATAGTTGAAGAGACAAGCGATATAACTCTATATAAATCCAACGCAGAAGCTGT
This sequence comes from uncultured Treponema sp., assembly GCA_944389965.1. Taxonomy (GTDB): domain Bacteria; phylum Spirochaetota; class Spirochaetia; order Treponematales; family Treponemataceae; genus Treponema_F. The sequence goes on along the minus strand of CALXOI010000127.1, from coordinate 5,401 downwards.
TTCTGCTTGGAAAAACAGAGAACGGTATTATGAATCATACCGGGAGGCAAGTTAAAAATCAAAAAAAAATTAGCGCCAAATGGCGCTCATAAAATACCAGCGGTTATATCCGGGTTCGATTCCCGGAGGTATTAAAGTTCCGTACAAGAATTCCCTGCTGGTAGTACGGAACGGGATATCCAAAGTGGTTATCACTTGGATATCTCACTTTGCAGGCTGGGTAGTACGCAAGCTTGCCTAAGCTTGTGATAGAAGGTTCGATTCCTTCTCCTGCAATCCGCACCGGATGGTCACGGGAACAGCGGTATGAGTCTCTCCTCCCCGCCGTTCCATATCAGGTTCGAATCCTGAACGGTGCATTGAGGAGAGAAAAACCATGGAGGAGAGCCCATGATGAACGTAATCACATTATCATCATTGAAAGGTGGTGTCGGAAAGTCCAGCATCACAATCCAGCTTGCCAATTGTTTGGGAATGGCAGGAAAAAAAGTCCTTGTCATAGACATGGACTTGAACAATTCTGTTTCATCCTATTATTTAACCGACGAAACAAAAGAAAATATCGGCAGTAAAAATATTGCCGATGCCTTGTCAAAAACCGGCAACAAACTTGCCGACTTTACAGTCCCAACCCAACGTCGAAATGTTGACTTGATTGCAAGTTCCCTCTACCTGATAGATTTGAGGGGCTTATCTGAAAGACGATTAAGCCAACTTTTACCGACATTACAGGATTATGATTTTGTCATAGTTGACACCCAGCCAACTTATGACAATCTTGTCTTGAACGCATATTATGCAGCTGATTGGATAATTACTCCAATCAACTTATCACTGTTCGATTACAATACCGCTCTTTTTTTGCGGGATAAAATCGCAACAGAAACCGACAAAATCGACAATTGGTTTTTACAAATCAACGGTTATAATCATAACTTTTCTGATGCAAAAACCGGTAAGCAAAAAGAATACCTGTCCGTTTTTCGATCAAACTTTGAAAATCTTACCCCGGAAGCAGCATGGCTTCCCTGGACACCGGCAATTAAGGCTGTCATTGATAGAAATATGTTCTTGTCAGCCACCAATAAAGAAAATTGTATCTGTCATCCAAAACTTTTTAATTCATTATGTAATTTCACAGATTTATTTTTGGATGAGAGCGAAAATCTTCCTGAATTGGAGGCTTTCTGATGGCAAAGCTTACAGCGTTCACTAAAAACACATCAGGTCTAAATTCTGGTGTAGAACAGGTTGTGATAAAGGTTCCTGTGAACGAAATCACAACAGATCCGACATTCCAAAGTCTTCTTCCAATAAATCAAACTGATTTAGAAGAAATAACCAAAAACATGAAAGAACACGGTTTTGAAAAGACAAAAGCCGTATGTGTTTGGAAAGAAAAAGGAATTTTAATTGATGGGTACACCCGATTAACAGCAGCAAAAGCTGCAGGCTTGTCGGAAATATATAAATATGAAAAATCCTTTGAAACGGAAGAAGATGCTCTACAATATGCAGTGGAACAGCAACTTAACCGGCGGAATCTTAATGATGCCGGAAAAATAATTCTTATTGAAAAATTAGACAATTTAAAAAAAGCCGGTCGTCCCGGCAATGAAGAAACACCTGAAGAAAAAGGTAAATCAGCTGAAAAGCTTGCAAAAGCAATCGGAACAAGTACCCGTTCTGTAGAACGGACCCGTTCCGTTTTGAAAAATGGAGATGCGGAACTTATTAGCAAGGTCAAATCAGGAGAAGTTTCCATCAACAAAGCTTCTGAAGAAATCAAAAAGAAAAAGAAGGAACAGGAAAACTCTCAACTTTCTTCAATAACAGAACCTATACTTGATACTGGTTCGTATCCGGTATCGGAAGAAGATGCAATACAAACAACATCTTCATTTCCGGAAATTGATTTTGAAGAGACAGAACCTTATGAAGAAAAAATAAGTATGTATGAAGAAATCATACAAATGGATTTACATCACTTGGCTGTCTTTTTGTATGAATGTCAAAGTGAAAATTTAACTGTCAGTGAATGGGAAGAAAAATTAAGGGGGAAAGATGAGTTTTACAGCTGGAAATAACAGGGAGCGATTTTCGCTGATAGTATTATCAACTGGTAGCAGGTTTGAATACTTCAAAGGAACCTTTATTTGTCGTAGCGATACCTATGATGGTAGCAGTACATATAACAATACGCTTAAAACGGTGTTGGAAGCCAAAAGATATCTGTCTGTTTTGAAATTCAAAGTAGATATGTCTCTCGTTGATAAAGCCTGGAATCAATACCTTGATACCCAGCAAAGTAAGCTGGATTTTACGGAGACACAGTTATGATAAAAGTATTGTACTTTATTTTGGCCCCAATAATTTCTGTAATTCTGTTCGTAGTAGGTCTTTTCTTAACTACACTTATCATTCTCATACTGATTCAACCTGAAAAAGAGTATGAGATGGAGAACAAATCAACTTTTATCATAGAGGAGAAATAAAGTGAAAAAAATTATATTCATCACCGGTATAACAATTTTTTGTGTGATCCTAATCTATTTTATCTATACAGCAGCATACTGTGTAGGTGCAATGGATTCAATCCAAAAAGGTATAGACAATTACGAACAAATACAAGAGCAACGTCAACTTACAAAGGATGAAACTCTCATTTTGCAAAATTTCAAAGAGGAACTTGATACTTACGCTGCTAGGGCTACTCCAGGACTTATGTTCCTGCTGATAATATTTTTTTTACTGGTAGCAATAATTACAGGATTTTTTATAGGTCTTGTAGGTTACATTGCAAGCGTTTTGTCAGAGAAATTAAAATAGATATTAAGAGGTTAATATGGTTAAAGATGGTATTGTTTTTATTATAACATTTTTTATTTTCATTTTGTGTGCAAACAGTTTTGCTGAAACATTAGTTCATATAAACCAGGTACCCAAAGAAATTGCAAATGCAAATCATGAAGAATATTTTAATCAAATTGATACATCAGAAGAATATGCGTCTGAATCGCAAAATCAAAACTCATACGAAGAACTCAAAAAAGAGATAAAAGACAATTTGATAGGTTTGTTTTCTATAGTCAAAGCTGTTGTTCTTGGAACTTTTATGATTGTAAGTTTAATTCTTGCTATGAATAAATGGGATCAAATGATGCGGTATTGGTATTAGAAATCCAGGAGAGCATAATATGAGTTATACATACCATGAATACAGAAGAAACCCGTTAGGTTTGTTAGGTTTGATAAGTTTTATCTTAAAATTCATATTAATTCCTATTGCGATGTCCATTGCTTTCATACACATTGATATTGTAATAAATCAGAAAATTGAAAGCAGTGTATCTCAAAATGAAAATATTACAAAAGAAGAAGTAGAACAACAAAAGACAAAACGTAATTCTCTTTTGTTTTTATTGCGAGGTGCCGTCCTTGTAGGTTTATGTCTCTCATCTACCGTCATTGTAGGTTCTTTTGATTTTTATTTGAGACATTTAGTAAAGAAAAGCCTTAAAAATGAAGTTGAAGCGTTAAGAATTACCGCATGGAAAAACAAAGCAAAAAAAATACCAGAATATATTATCCCGGATAATGATACTCAAATTGTAAAAGATAAAATTCCATGGAATACGAATGAAGATATCTTATCGCAATACGCAAAGTACTCTATTCCTGTTATTTTCTTGGCAGAAACAGATTTTCCTAATGTTTTAAAAACTATGACAGCCCCAAAGGCTTTGGAATTTGCCCGGGGGCTATGTGCACTAGAGCATTCGGCATTCACTGAAAGAAATGTTTACGCAATTCTCAGAGAGTATGAAGGTGTTTTGCAGTGCCAATTGATGTGCAAATTTCAAGCAAAACATTCAGAAGAAAAAGAAAAATAGATATTAGGAGGATAGTGTCAACAATGAACAGTATAATGAAAATAAAGAGGAAAGTAAAAAAACTTCTGGTACTCCCATTATTTGCTTCCCTTTTTTTCTCCTGTACAGCATTTTTTCCGACAGAACAGGAGGCCGGGTATTCGGCAATCATTACATCTGTGATTGATGGAGATACGGTCACCATCAGGTTCAACTCGGATATTCTACCTTCAGGCTGCAGCAGGACAGAGCGGGTGCGGCTCATCGGTATCAACACACCGGAGCTGACAATCAATCCACCTGAATACTATGCCGAAGAAGCCAGGGACTTTCTTAATCAGTATTATCTTACACCCATAACAATCAAATTTGATTCTGTATCAGACAGACGAGACCGGTACGGCCGCCTGCTCGCATATATATATGAACAGGATAACCCCTTTGACAGCATCAACTGGCGTATTCTTTATGATGGCTATGGATACTTTTACGGTATTTTCGCATTTGAAACTGAAAAGATGAAAGAATTCAAAACAGCAGAAACAGATGCCAGGATAAATAAGAGAGGGCTATGGAATGAGTGAACAAGAATTCCATGTAGTAGATATGTTCTGTGGCGGTGGTGGGGAAAGTACCGGGTTGTTTACTGCCGCAGAAAAGAACGGTTTGAAAATAAGACTTTCTGCAATTAACCATTGGGAACGGGCCATTGAAACCCATGCGGCAAATTATCCGGAAGCTGAACATTTCTGCGAAAGTGTTGAGCATCTTGACCCCACTAAGGTGGTTGCATCCGGAAAGCTTGATCTTCTGTGGGCATCCCCGGAATGTACCCATCATAGCAAGGCACGGGGAGGTCGGCCAAAGTCAGAGCAGAGCCGGGCGACAGCGTGGAATGTATTGAAATGGGCATCTGAATTATACATTGAAAGAATTATAATTGAGAATGTGCCGGATTTTCTAACATGGGGGCCATTGAATGAAAAAGGCCTGATAATTAAAAGCAGGGCAGGAAGTACTTTCCGGGCTTTTATTCATGGCTTGCGGTCGTTGGGATATAATGTAGATTGGAAAATCCTATGTGCGGCTGATTACGGAGCCAGCACAACCCGAAAGCGACTGTTTATCCAAGCTGTTAAGGGAAGAAAAAAAATATTATGGCCGGAACAGACCAACACAGAAGTCAAAAACAACCTTTTCGGACTTCCTGCATGGGAACCGGCAGATAAAATCATAGACTGGGATCTTCCCTGTCCGTCAATATTTTCCCGGACAAAACCTTTGGCAGAAGCTACATTAAAACGAATAGAATCAGGATTAAAAAAGTTTTCCGGCAAACAGGCTGAACCATTCATTGCAATTTTGAGGGGACAATCAAAAACAAGGTCTATAAAAAGTCCTCTTCCGACTATAACCTGCTCTGGGGCTCATTATGCCTTGGTAAAGCCATTCATAACAAAATATTTCGGTACCGGGGAAAATGTGCTGGGATTAGACTCACCATTATCAACTATCACTACGAAAGACAG
>CALXOI010000126.1 GCA_944389965.1 uncultured Treponema sp. | reverse complement strand
CCGGTCAGCCTGCCGGCAAGAATATCCAGCTGGGCAAGACCGAACCGGGCTTCCACGTTATTGGGATAAGTTGCCAGAACCTGTCTAAAAATCGTATCGGCTGCAACCGTATCATTCAAACCCAGATAACAGAAACCGGTCAAATTCAAAATATCAGTCCGGTCAAGGGCAAACCGGGCAGCAGTATCCAAATATGATAAAGCCAGCGAATATTCACCGAGCGCATAAGAACATTCTGCCAGTGCGTACCAAGCATCGCCGTACACACTGTTCAGTTGCACTGCTTCCTGATATGCTTCCACAGCACTAAACCAGTCTCCGGCACGTTGGGCTTGCTGCCCCTGTTCATAGAGCTGACGGGCCGTAAGTGTTGATGCAGCCGGCAGTACCGTCTGCGGCAGCATACACAACACATACACAAAAGCAAACAGCCGGCGGTTTCCGCAGAACTGAATTCTCATTCCGTTTCTTCTCCCTGGTGCCGTATCAATTTAATCACGTTGATACGGTGTCCTTCCATATCCTGCACAATAAAATCAAAATTGTTCCAGGACACTTTTTCATACTTTACCGGTATTTTTCCAAATAAATCAAAGACGAACCCTCCCAAAGTATCGAATTCTTCATTGGGAAATTCGCAACCGAGGGTTTCATTCAAATCATCCAAATTTACCCGGGCATCACAAAGCCAGATATTATCCCCCAAAGAAATAATATCTTCCCGTTCATTATCAAATTCATCCTGAATATCACCGACAATTTCTTCGATAATATCTTCCATACAGACAATACCCGATATACCGCCGTATTCATCAATGGCAATAGCAATATGAATATGCCGCCGTTTGAATTCCCGCAACAGGCTGTCAATCCGTTTTGACTCAGGCACAAAAAAGGCTTTACGCACGTGGCGTTCCAAATCGACAGTTTCATGCCGGGCAAAAGCAGCGATCAAATCCTTTACATACAAAACACCGATTACATTGTCAATCGATTCACTGTACACCGGAAACCGGGAGTGCCCGCTTTCCGCAATTTTTTCCAGCAGTTCATCCTGGGGTAATCCCACACTGAGAAAGTCCACATCAATGCGGGGAATCATTACTTCTTTTACCGAAGTTTCGGACAAATCTTCTATGCCCCGTATCATATCCCGCTTTTCTTCATTCAATTGTTCTTCAGTTACGTTTTCTGCACCGCCCTTACTGCTGTAATCGGCAGCATCAGATTCCATGCGTTTTTTTGTCAGCTTTCCAAATAATCCCATTAATAAATTCCTCGGCTTTATTTCTCTATAATAATATCTTTTTCGTTTAAAAAACCGGATAAAATTGATTCCTGAAGCTTCAGCATTTCCTGCTCCGGTGAATTATCGCTATGATCATGCCCCGCCAAATGAAGAATGCCATGAATCAGCAGCCGCTTCAGCTCTTCGTCAGGAGTCACACTGAACTGTTCTACATTTTTGAACAGTGTATCTATACTAATCACAATATCCCCGGCTGAAAACCATTCCACTCCATCATCACTGATATATGTACTGTTCTGTTCAAACGACAGAACATCGGTCGGGCTGTCAATTGACCGGTACTGTTCATTCAATTGTTTTATAAAAGCATCGGAACAAAACATAACAGAAAGTTCCCAGCGTTCTATGTTCATTATTTCCAGTACACGCCTGACAAACGGCTCTACCCGCTCTATCCAGTCCGGTACGGTAATCCCTTCTTCCACCGAAACAAGCACGGCATTTTTATAATCAGGAACATTGCTGTCGCTCATTGTTTTTCCTCCTGGTGCTTTCTGTTTTTTAATTCCAGATTCTTTTGCCCTGCCTGAGCCGGTTCATCATCAGGATCTTTCTGATTCGGATATTCAATCCGGGAATGATAATAACCAGCCAGTATCTGCACAAAAGAATCTTCTATGACCGCCAGATCTTTGAACGACAGGTCGGAATTATCCAGCTGACGGTGGGTGAATTTTGTCATAATCAATTCATGGATAAATTTTTCAAGACGGGATACCGAAGGATTTTTTAATGTACGACAGGCGGCTTCCACTGTATCCGCCAGCATAACAACGGCAGATTCTTTGCTGGACGGCGGGTTTCCGATATACGAAAATTCTTCCGGCAGAATTGAATCATCCTGTTTTTTAGCTTCATTATAAAAGTAGGAAATCAGACTGTTTCCATGGTGTTCTGCAATAATATCAATCACTTCCGGCGGCAGCCGCAGCTGGCGGGCTTTTTCCACCCCCCGCTTTACATGACTTTTAATAACCGATGCAGAAAGCCGGGGATTGATTTCATCATGTTTGTTGCCATCCGTCTGATTTTCAACAAAATACTCACTCTGCTCCATTTTTCCCAAATCATGATAATATGCTCCCACCCGGGCGAGCAGCGAATTGGCATGGATAGCGCGGCAGGCATTTTCTGCCAACGTGGCAACCATCATAGAATGGTTATACGTCCCCGAAGCAGTCAGCAACATTTTCCGCATGACGGGATTATTTAAGTCGGATAAATCCATGAGACGGAATACGGATGCTGTATTCAGCAGTATTTCCAGCGGAGTCAAAAATCCCAGCGCAAGAATACCAGAAAGGAATCCGTTTAATGCAATCATCAGCAGCGGTAACAGGGAATCGGTAAATGAACCCAGGAAAATGATTCTGAATGCAAGCATGAAAACAAACTGCAACAACCCCAGCAATACTGCGACAAAGACCATATCAATGCGCCGCTCTATCTTCCGTACAATCCGTGCAGCGGAAAGACTTGAAGCAAGAACAAACAGAGCAGGAATAATATTTGCCACATCCGCATTCAATACCCCCAAGGACAACAGGAACGAAAAGAATACAGCATGCAGCTGCCCGAACAATACAGACACCAGAAGCCCGCAGAAGGCAGCAGGAATAATAATCGGCAGATTAAACGGTGATGAAAAAATGGAAAGCTTTCCACCAAAACCGGCAGAAACATATACCGCTACAAAAAAAACAGCTGTCAAAATCCCTTCTTTAACAGAAAACACCTGGGTTAACAACGCCGGACTAAACAGAAGGAAAAACAAGGCTGACAGTAATGTTAAATATAACAGCTTGTCAGCAAAGGCCCGGTAATCAATATATGCCGGGGTTGCCGCCATCTTTTCCAGTTTTGCCAACGCTTCAGCGGAAATTGCAAACCCTTTGCGGGTTATTTTTTCCCCGGCAGTAACAGCCACCGGATATTCCACCGTTGGTTCCAGTGTTTTATCCGCAATAATAGTCCGGTCAGCAATCTGTCCTTCTTCAAATTCCGCAATGGAAAATGAATAGACGGTCTCTGAAGACGCTGTTATAAAAAATGCTGTCAATACAGTGATTAAAAAAGAAACAGCAAAAACAATCAGTAACCCGTAATTGCGGGTTACATACTGTTTTATTGACTCAATAATGATTCCGGCTGTGTGCTCTTTTCTGCCTGCTGTTTTAGTTGTTTTCATACGCTTGTACAATCTTCCTGACCAGAGGATTCCGCACGACATCCTCCGGTCCAAAATCAAGCAGCCCGATTTCTGGTATTGACCGGAACAGGCGGACCGCTTGTACCAGCCCCGACGGAATCCGTGGCGGCAGGTCAATCTGTGTGATGTCTCCGGTTACAAAAACCTTTGACCCTTCTCCCATTCTGGTTAAAAACATTTTCATCTGCTCACATGTTGTGTTCTGTGCTTCATCAAGAATAATTACACTGTCATTCAATGTCCTACCCCGCATATATGCCAGAGGAGCAGCTTCAACCACGCCGGATTCCAGCAGTTTTCGGGCTGAAGAAGGCGGAAGCAAAGTATTGATAACATCAAACAGCGGACGCAGATACGGATGTATTTTCTGCTCCAAGTCTCCGGGTAAAAAGCCCAGACTTTCCCCTGCCTCTACAACAGGCCGGGTCAGTACCAGCCGTTTTTTTTCCCGGGATAAAACCATCCGCAGCGCTTCCGCCGCCATCAGGAAAGTTTTACCGCTACCCGCAGGACCGGTACAAAAAACCAAATCTTTACGGCGCATTGTCTGAACCAACTCCGTCTGATGCCTGGTTATCGGAAAAATTTTTTTGACTGCACCGGGTACCATGATTGCCACATCCGAATGACTGCCGGACAGTCCTCCCGGAGCATCCGGCTGAAGTACAGAAGTCAACAGCTCCGGTCCCACGTCACTGCCGGAAGAAACTTCATCCAACAGGCGATCAATAATGTACCGGAACTGACGGGTAATATCAGGATCCGAACCTGCTACGGACAGTTCATTTCCGCAGGAAAATACAGGAACCCCCAGATACTGTTCTATGAGATTTAAATTACTGTCGTTTGTTCCGCACAGCCGGGATAATACATCAGCGTCGGGAACTACTATAGTATATGCTGTTTCCACTCATCCTCTGGAAAAACGGAACGCGGCTGTTTTCCATCAGCACGCTTTGTAATACAATCCATACTCTCTCCATTCTTATAGATTGTAATGGGAAATCATGGCATCTGTCAAGTTTTTCACTACGGAGACAACCGGCTGTACCTGAGAATAATAATGCCGGATTCTTTAGCCGGTGATAAGTTTTATATAGGTATCTTGAATTTTCTTCCCGTGTATTTTTGAAGTTTGAGAGCCGGAGCTAATCCATTCAAGATTTTTTGTGGGTAGTTATTCATCTATTTATGAACTTCAATAAACATTAGAGGATTTAGTTTAGACAAAATTAGTCTATTTCGGATAAAAACGTCTGAAAATTTTGTTGTGATTTTCATTGCAGCGGGTTTCATAATAAATCTGGCGATGCTGGCGCAGCCAGCATCCAATCCCTTTGTTCAGGTCTTTGCGGAGCTTATATTCTGATTGCTCCTCTCTAGAATTTCACAAACTTTGTTTCTTTACTGTTTGTGAAATTCTAGTATATCCGACACTTCACTTTATTCCTACACCCGCAATCGGGTGCACCGTAAAAATCCCCGCGGGTTTCGCAAGAAACCCGGCGATGCTGGCGCAGCCAGCATCCAATCCCTTTGTTCAGGTCTTTTATTCTAATCGGTTAAGTCAGGTGCTGATTTGACTGAGTATAGCCTTGTCTTAATCCCTTTGTTCAGGTCTTTTATTCTAATTTGAAGATTTTCTTGCCTGGGTTGAATCCCGCAAAAAGTCTTAATCCCTTTGTTCAGGTCTTTTATTCTAATAACAAACAAATGTAAATTTTTATGAAGTTGTCAAAGCGGTCTTAATCCCTTTGTTCAGGTCTTTTATTCTAATTATTGTTGCATCGGTTACTACTAATGCTGGAGCTTTGGGTCTTAATCCCTTTGTTCAGGTCTTTTATTCTAATTCCAAGAGCTGGAAGAAAAAGTCACCGGGAAAAAACAGGTCTTAATCCCTTTGTTCAGGTCTTTGCGGAGCTTATATTCTGATTGCTCCTCTCTAGAATTTCACAAACTTTGTTTCTTTA
>CALXOI010000125.1 GCA_944389965.1 uncultured Treponema sp. | reverse complement strand
CCGATCAAACCAACTGCAGCTTTATACTGGCACCTGGCACCCGGATACACGGAAACCCCACAAAGATTCAAACCGGAAGAACAAACACAGTATGCAAAACAGGAACTATCAAAAGCTGCCGGTACGGTTATTCACCGGATTGCGACCGATGAATAACCAAAAACAACATACCGGAAAAGCAGTCTATTTCCGGACTGTATGCAAATGAGTTATAGCAGCGGCAAGGGCATCCGCTGCATGATCCGGTTGCGGTAGACATGGCATTCCCAGCAACAGCCGTACATATTTCTGCACTACGGATTTTCCGGCAGCGGCAGTGCCGGTAACAGACTGCTTTATTGTATTCGGTGTATACTCCCCCAAAGGAATTTGATGTCGGGCAAGACACAACGTCACCACTCCCCGGGCTTCTGCAACAGACATAGCGCTGGTCACATTTTTTGCAAAATACAAGGTTTCCATAGAAGATTCACCGGGAGTATATAACTCAATTAAAGATTCCAGCCGGGTATAAATTTCCATTAGGCGGACACCCCTGTCATCTCTGTTTTTAGTAGAAATAACGCCATATGCCACTAGCCGGTACCTGTTTGAATCACAGTCAATAATACCGTATCCCGTAGATGCAAGTCCCGGATCTATGCCCAGTACTCGCCGGACAGAAGAAGAGGAACCGGAAACAAAAAAACCGGAGCTGTCAGCTCCGGTCTGTACCGTTCCCGGCAAAGAATGGAAACTGCCGGTTTTATTCTTCACCGAAACCTTCCGGGTAATCGGCGTTACTGTACACATTCTGTACATCGTCATCTTCTTCCAGCCGGTCAATCAGCTTCTGCAATTTCCCGGCTGTTTCCATATCAACAGCCGAATACATATCAGGAACCATCGCTACTTCAGCAGATACGGATTCGTATCCTTTTCCCTGCAGAGCTTCCAGCACCGTTTCAAACGCACCGGGATCTGTTGTGACGGTAATAACACCGCCTTCATTTACAATATCTTCTGCACCAGCTTCCAAAGCGGCTTCCATTACCTCATCTTCATTGGTAACTTCAGCATCATACTCAATCACACCTTTTCTGTTGAACATATATGCGACAGAACCGGTGGCTCCCAGATTACCGCCTGATTTTGAAAAAATATTGCGGACGTTTGCTGCAGCACGGTTATTATTATCCGTAAGGACTTCCACTAAAATCGCAACTCCACCGGGACCATATCCTTCATACAGTTTTTCTTCATAAACAGCACCGCCAAGTTCACCGGTACCTTTCTTAATAGCCCGCTCAATATTATCCTTCGGCATATTTGCCGCACGGGCTTTCAAAATAGCAGTACGTAACCGGGGATTTGCAGCAGGATCTCCACCCCCCATCCGGGCAGCGATTGAAATTTCCTTGATAAATTTAGTGAATAACTGACCACGTTTTGCATCGGCGGCGCCTTTTGCGTGTTTAATCGTCGCCCATTTACTATGTCCTGACATCGGAACTCCTTATCATGCTTTGTGCATACTATACAAAATATTTTTCTAATTATACCGTATACAAAAAAAATATGTCAAGGCGCTATTACCAGCCGGGTAACAACAGGTATTGACATTTCCCGAATAACATGATATGGTAATGACCGTTACGGCGACATAGCTCAGTAGGTAGAGCAAACGGCTCATATCCGTTCGGTCATAGGTTCGATCCCTATTGTCGCTAATATACGGGCTGTCCGTTAAGTTACTGCATAACTTGGGACAGCCTTTTTTATTTTGTTTCAGGAGGAATACAATGCTGCCGGAAACCTTTAATGCTCCGTTCAAAGGCAGATCTCTGCTCAACTGGATTGATTATACACCGGAAGAAATTCTCTGCATCCTTAGGATCGCAGAACAAGTTAAAGAAGAGGCCCGGCGGGGAGAAATCCATCAGCGTTTTGCAGGAAAAACGATTGCTCTGATTTTTGAAAAACGGTCAACCCGTACCCGCTGTTCCTTTGAAACCGCATTTGGAGAAGAAGGCGGGCATCCTGTTTTTCTTTCATCCCAGGATATACAGTTGGGAGCAAAGGAGTCAGTGGAAGATACTGCCAGAGTCCTCGGAAGAATGTTTTCAGCAATAGAATTCCGTGGCTATTCCCAACACCACGTGGAGCTTTTAGCAAAGTATTCCGGTATCCCGGTTATCAATGGACTAACTGATGAATTCCATCCTACACAAGTGCTGGCTGATGTTCTTACATTGAAGGAATGTTTTGGTACTATACGGGGATTACATCTGGCATTTTGCGGTGATGGCAGAAATAATGTTGCCCGGTCTCTAATGCTTATGTGTGCAAAACTCGGTATCCATTTTACGATCATCAGTCCGAAACCGCTGTTCCCGGATACAGAAATACAACAAATATGCAAACCGTTTGCGGCAGAATCAGGATGTAAAATTACAATTTCAGATGATATTTCTCTTGTAAAAGGTGCTGATTCCATTTATACTGATGTATGGGTTTCCATGGGTGAAGAAGCCCTAAAGGAAAGCCGGACAACGCTTTTGTCACCGTATCAGGTAAATGATGCACTGCTTAACGCAACCGGTAAAGATAATTGCATTTTTTTGCATTGTCTGCCGGCGGTAAAAGGCGAAGAGGTTACAGAAGCCGTATTTGAAGGTTCCCGAAGTAAGGTTTGGGATCAAGCGGAAAACCGTAAGCATACCATAAAAGCGATCATGCTTGCCTTGCTTTGAACCCCAAACTAAACTAATGGAATACTATTTCCAGAATGTACAGGAGAAAAAGATGAAAAAAAACTTTGCCGTTGCATTACTGTTGCTTGTTACTGGTATCGTATGTGCACAGACACAGCAAATTCAACGTACCCAAGAAAATCAAACTACAGTCCGAACAGAAACAAGTTCTAACGACAGTTCGTTATCAAATTTATCATACAGAAATGTTACTGTTCACAAAATTTTTGATCAAAAAGAAGTATATATTGTATTGTATGCAAAAAATGGAAATGGTGTCGGACAAGTAATGATTCCCAAATCCTGGGCAAAAGAAACTCCCAGCAAAATCCAGTTCCGGTTGCTGCCAAAAGGTTTAAATCCCTACATGACTGTTGTGTACAAAGACAACGAATTCCTGAAAGTTATTTTAACGATGCCATCACCTAAAATCGGCAGCACTTGGGCAGTTACCGGTGACTATGTTGATATCGGAGATTCAGCTCAGGCAGAAACATTGGTAATTGAATATTAAATCATATGTGCCATATTGAACAGATACAAAAAGCCGCACAACAGGAGTCAGCCGTTTCAACACTAAACGGCTGGCTTTTTACTGATTTCAGAGGACGGGATGCTCTGACAACAGAATTGCTGGATATACCAAAGACAAGAACCGCAACCCGTAGATGGATTTATATTGTTTTTGCTGATAAACGGGCGCCTATAAAAATCCTTCATGCGATTGAACCTAATTCGCTTCAGCATCTTCCTGGTGAAGAATATCTTTATTCATCCCGTATTGAGCTGGAAAATCTTTTACAACAGTTTTCAGGTTACACATTTGCGCTATTATGTGACAGCGACATTCCGGTAATATCAACTGTAGATGGAGGTTTCGTCACATTGCTGACATTCCTCGGCATACAAACAGTCAGTGCAGCCCCGTTAATCCAACGGTGTAAAGGGCTCTTGACTCCAGCTCAAATCGACAGCCATGAAAGGGCAGCAACACTTCTTTACAAAATTGTTTCCGCTACATGGGCTTTTATTTCAGAACATTACACCGCAGGAGTACCTCTTACAGAAAGCGATACTGTGGTATTTATTCTTGAGCAGTTTGACACTTATGGGATGACAACAGACCATCCGCCTGTTGTCGCTTTCGGTACACACACTGGAAACCCGCATTATGATGCAGGCACAGACGGCAACACAACAGCGCACCCCGGAGATTTAATTCAACTTGATATTTGGGCAAAAGAGCGGATTGCCCCAGATGACAGTGGTACCAATACAGCAGAAGCTGCTGTTTACGCTGATATTTCCTGGGTTGGTATCTATGGTACGACGGTACCGGAATCCGTTGCATCAAAATTCGCTGTACTTTGTTCAGCACGGGATAAAGTAGCGAAATTCATTACTGAATCCGTTTCGCAACAAAAGGCGGTTACCGGAGCCCAGCTGGATGCCCTGGTCAGGGATTCCCTGATTGCAGCCGGATACGGAACTCTTCTGAAACACAGAACTGGTCACGGTATTGATACAAACTGCCACGGCAGCGGTACCAATTTGGATAGTATAGAATTCCCGGATCACAGGAAACTGCTTCCTGGCAGTTGTTTTTCTGTAGAACCAGGACTCTATTCACCGGAGTATGGAATGCGTACGGAAATCAATATTTATATTGATACAGACGGAATGCCAGTTGTTTCAGGAGCCCGGTTTGCCCAGACATATCCGCTCTTACCATCTATACCACAACAACAAATACTTATTATAAAAGGATAATAATATGCCGGTAATTACGGATTCTCAAATCCAAATGGTTAGAAATTTTATCACAACTCATCACATATTTGTCATCGCAGGGCACAAAGAACCAGACGGAGATTGTATTTCATCTTCGTTAGTGATGGCAAAAATTTTGACTACGTTACAAAAGCCATTCCAGTTAATTTCTGCAGGACCATTCAAGCGACCGGAAATAAAAATATACGAAAAGCAGTTTGCCCATGAAATTACCCTTCCCGCATCCACAGGCATCAAAATAGGTCTTATCATTGTCGATTGCGGAGAAATAAAACGACTTGGCGAAATATTTCCTGACAACAAACTACCTGCACAGATTACAGACAACGACATATTGATTTTAGATCATCACAAAACATCTGTAGAGGTAAACGAAGGCAAACACACTTGCTGTATTGTATATCCTGATGCACCAGCCACAGCATATTTAGTACAGGAGTTATATGAAAAACTCATTGGAAAGCCTGATAAAAATACGGCTGAATTATTATTTTTCGGCTTGGCAACAGATACCGGTTATTTTCGTTTTTTAAATGAAAATTCTGCCGATATATTCCGTTCAGCCGCCAGGTTAATTGATTCCGGTGTAACCCCCCGGGTTATTTATGATAAAATGACAAGCGGAAAACCATATAACACACGAAAACTATTAGGATTGATGTTAGACCATGCACAGCGGTATTTTAACGGCAGGTTGGTCATTACCTATGAAACGATGGAAGATACCCATAAATATGGCCAAGAAGGACGGGATTCAGACAGTTTATACCAGCTTCTGTTAGCAGCAGCAGATGTCGAAGCCGTCGTTTTTATCCGCCAGGAAACGGATTCATCCTGCACCATGGGATTCAGATCAAAAGATGATATTGATGTCAGTGCAATTGCAGCACTTTTTGGAGGCGGAGGACACAAAAATGCATCAGGCTGCAGTACACCGGGAACTATAGAAACATTGACTCAACAAATACAAAAACAGTTTGAAAAAATTTTTGTACCGGAAAACCTATGATTCGATACCCATAATATGAGCGAAACTCAGATTAAAATAACATACAATACCGGTCAAATATTATTTCTAACATGATATAGCATGTATCATAAAATGTATTATACAAATAATACCAAATAATTTAAAGTTCTTTCCAAAAAAATTCACAAAAAACTTTAAATAAATTTTAAAATTCTTCTTGTAATTT
>CALXOI010000124.1 GCA_944389965.1 uncultured Treponema sp. | reverse complement strand
CGGCTTCCACATATACATTTCCGCTTCTTATCTGTTCTGCAAGAGACATAATACATTGTTCCTTTGGACGGCAGATTTCTATAACAACAAGGAATGCTGTGGCAAAAAAAGAGCCGGCCTTACGCCGGCTGTTATCAATCCCCGGAAAGAAACTATATTTCTTAATCCGGCAGACTAATCATATATTCCTGCAATGCAGGTGAATGTAATGTTATCTGATTGCCCCAAGCGGGGCTGTTCTGTCCGGTGGATTATCCATAAGACCCCCTTGTTGTTAGTTTTACGGTCACTCTGCCGACCGTTTCTTTTTCCCTCTCACCTAGTTATATGATACCACACTTTTAAAATAACGCAAGCTTTTTTTACTTTTTTACAAAAATTTTTTCCCTTTCACGTCCAGATTTATTCCGCAAAAATCATGCTCCGTGTATTCCGGAATCCCGCAGAAAAACGGCAACAGAATACCTGCTGAAACAGATACAGTGGCAGCAACCGGTGTCCCGCTGAAAAACACATCGGTTATCTGCCAAACCGGAATCCGGGCACCAACATTCTGTTGCAGTAAAAACTGCAGAGGCAGACCGTATCATATCTGCCGGAATTTTCAGACATCTTCCCGCCGGAAGCAAATCAAAACTAAGCCGGGAACAGGGACAGAACGGCCTTTCCACGAAACCAGCCGCACAAAACCGGCAGATTTCCGTACCAGAAAAAAAAGCCCTTCCCGGAACGGCGGATTCCAAGGAAGGGCAAAAAGGAGTACCAAATTAATTAATTCCCGGTAGGACTAACCGGTCCAAACCCGGATGCAACAAGAGTATCATCAAATTTTACTACTGTATTAAGCTCTTTAACAGTCATGGCAGACTGGGAACCGCTTAAATCAACAGTAACCATACGGTTTTTCTGGGTAACACTACCATCCTCATAGTAACCGCCGTCATCGGCAATCACTAGTTTTTTGGGCGCAACAGCAATGAACCGGGACGGACCATAGAACCGGTCTGTGGAACCAGGGGCAGGCCAGTAACAGTTGTATGTAGCTGATGAATCGTCGACTGTACCGGCTGACTCTGTAGTCCAACCCAAAATACCACCGGTACCAAAGGTTGTGTCAACCGAAACATTACCGGTAATATTCAGTTTGATAACACCGCCCCGGCTGTAATTATCAGTCAAGTTACTAAAATTAGAAGATAAGTTTTCGTTATACGGCGATACTTCCCGGAAGAGTACGTATAACACACCGTCCACTACACTCATATCAGAAATTACCGCATTGTCAGAAATTCCAGAAATTCCGGCGGCACCAGCTAAATCCTCAATGCCTTTTGAAAGACTAATTTCAGCAGATACATTACTGACAGGACAAGCAGCGGTATAAATGTTATGGATTAAACTAACTTGCTCCATCAACTCCGGCATGGCAAGATATACGGTACCATTATGTACCGCAAAAGAAGAAATCTCTGCTCCGGAATCCGGATACGTTCCAATATAATCATACGTAACGGAAGGCGCATCCACCGCGTACCCGGCCGGGTTATCATATCCTTGTAACGTGTATGTGGAATTGATATATGTCAACACCCATAAAATATTGGTTGCCGTGTCAAAAGCCACCCCGGTAACGGTTTGATCACTCAGTATCGTAAGGAAATTGGTTTCAGAATAAGTACCGTTAGACTGGTCATACCGGGTTACACCGGAATCAGATGCTACATACAGATTCAACCGGTCATCAAAACAGAATCCCCGTTTACTGCTATCAGATATTGATATCGCTTCCGGCAGAACCATAGTTTCTGAAATATCAGACTGCGGTACTACATATATATTTTTTGAATCTGTACCCGTCCACAGCACTGCAGGACTGGTAGTCGCATCTGCCAACACATACGTGCCCGGCTCATCTCCGGATACCACATAATAACCGGAACCGGGCGGTGTCGTAAACTGTGTAACCGGCGGAGCAACCGCCGGTTGAGAAAATTTCAGGAAGGGGGTACTGGTATACAGTTCCGGATTGTCAACAGTTACGGTTACTGTCCCAGCCGGAAAAGCGACATCTGTGACAGAAACAGCAACTCCGCCGTTCACCTCAAGAGAGAAATCTCCAGAGCTTGCTTCCTCCCAACTTACCAGTATTTCGTCCCCTGCCGCACCGTCCGCAATAAATGCATCACAAGAAATTGTAACACCGGTTTCGGTCACTGAATAAGTATAATAACCATCACCAATGTATCCGTATACATCTACTGTTTTTTCGCCGGCCAGATGATCTATGTATTCCTTCCTGAATACCGGCACCGCATCCAATACGTTAATCTCTTTTGAAACATCCGTATTATAGCGCATCAAAGTATCAAACATTGCAGGATAGTAGTCAAAAATACCGCTGCCGATATAGTCTGCTGCGGACTCCTCCATAACCGCATAATATGTCCGCGGCGGTTCCGGTGATATGCTGAATTCCCCTGTTCCCGTTGTTTCCAGATCGCCGATTATTTCTATCAAGGAATCAAGCTTATACTTTACCAGTTCCGTTTGCTCCTTGGTATTAGGATTGGTATACACCACAGAAAGCTGGTAGTACCCTGCAGGCACTTCTGTTTTATGGAAAAGATACTCAAAAGATAATTCCGGCCGTATTAGTTCCAACACAACAGGCTTACCTCCGTCCACCGGCTGCAGCTCTGCTGTCAACTCATCCGGAGGGGCATCATCAAGACAAGTCAACGTATAGGAAAAAGTTCCGGTTCCGGTATGTTCCCGCCGCACAAAAACTGTCACCGGCACGGAACCGGATGCCGTCACCACCACATTATCTGTCTGTCCTGTCCAGCCACTGGGTGTGCTGTGCACCGACACCGTATAGGTTCCCGGCGGTACCAGGAATGAACCGGATATTCCCGTTAATTCACCCCAGTTTAATTTTGATTTTATTTCATCCGCTCCGGTTGTTATACCGGTCGGTTTGAATGTTATATCCCAGTCCGTATCATCTAATATGCGCCCCTCGGGTGATACTGTCCGGGCATTCCCGGCGGAAACAGTTACCGTAACATTTGTGTTTCCGGATTCTGCAGTCTTTTGCACAAAACCGCTGTCACAGGATGCCAGCATCCATACAGCTGCCAGCAGGGCAACACTTAACACCTTATAAATAATATTCTTTGCTGCTTTCATTGTTCCATCCCCCTACCGTACTGCTTATCTGTTACCTGAATCTATACGGAAATTTAATTCAGCTGACGCAGAAACATCCCCTTCCGTAACAAACAGCCGTAACACGTTGGATTTATCTGAACCAAATCCGTACACATTAAGATTTTCTGTAAAATCCAGCACAAAACGGCTTTCCGTTCCCTGCGGTACACCGTTCAGATACCATTCATATGTACCCTCCGGCAGCCTGCTGGACGAAGACGAAGACCAGATACCGCCAAATTCAATGGTTTTCCATACCGCCGGCACATACAACACACCGTCTAAATAATCAGGTTGTTCTTCACCATCTTTCTTAATATAGCTCACTGCCAGGGTTTCTTCGCCTACTTTTACACTGGCAGTGTCATCACCAGTCAACCGGATTACCGCAGTGTTCACACCGGGTTTTACTTTCAATACGGAAGAGCCTCCGGTATATACCAGAGATTCTGCGGTTTCTCCGTCTGATGCTTTTATATTGATCTGTACGAAAATTTCTGCTCCTGCCGGAATATCGGACACAGTAAACGTACATTGAGGTAATGATGTTTCAGTACAGCTCTGGGACAACCGTGCAAAATAATCTCCGGTAACAATACAATTTACAGTATAGACAGCATCCCCGCCGGCACGGGCAACTACACGGCTGACAGCTTCCTGCGGCACCGTAACAGAAATACTGCCGCTTTTTCGGCTTACCAGTGGTGTACAGGACAACACCAGTGCTGTGACACCAAGCACTAATATTCTAAACAGAGTTTTCCGCAACATAAAACCCTCCTAAGCCCCAATAAATCTCTATTATAGAGTATAACACATATTTTCAAAAACAACTATTGTACAAAGAATAATTCAAATAAAAATCACCCAATACATCTTGAAAAAAAACAACTTTTACGGTATTATAAACCGCATATGCCGGAATGGTGGAATTGGTAGACACAAGGGACTTAAAATCCCTCGGACGAATAATCCGTGCCGGTTCAAGTCCGGTTTCCGGCATAAAAAAAGAGCAGCAGTTGCTGCTCTTTTTTTATGCCGGTCAGTGAACCTGACTGTACACACCGGCATATTCTTCCCGCCAGGGATACGTTTTGTCCTTTCCTTCCCATTCAATAACCCGGACAATAGTAAAATGACGGGTATCATGAATATTAGGAAAAAATAATACTGCAAAGCGCCCCTGTCCGATGTAAGTAATCCGTTCGTTCTCTTTCAGGGTTTCTGTTTCCTTTAAATGAGCAAGTACACAATCAAAATGTACCGGTTCACCTGTAGTGTGTTCCGCAAGGGCAGATGCGGTATCCGTAATCGGTTGCCCGCAGCGGGGACAAACCGGCTGTTTCTGCTTCAATTCACGGATTGCTTCCAAGTCTTTCTGCATTTCTTCCTGAACCTGTACCGGAATTTTTGTTACCGGCATATTCCGACGGTGTTTTCTGAACTCCAGAGGCCGTTCAATATGTTCAAGAGTACCGGAATTCTTGTGATTGTCCCGGTCACCGGTATTCCGGCGGGTATTTCCCCAGTGACGTTTGTTGTTTTTGCGGCTGTTGCCCGAATTGTCCATTACGATGTCCTTGTTGTATGATTTTCAACCAACTTACGGCTCAAAACCAGAGCTATCCGCTGAATTGCAGCTTCCATATACTCCTTATCATGTACTTTCTGCTGCAATTCCCGCACCCGGGCTGCCCGGGCTGCTTTGGCTGAATGTTTTTTGGTAACGGACATTACATTTACTCCGAAAAGGCATTTTCTATATGATAAAGGGAATCATATCCCGGCATATCGACCACCACTGCATCAAATCTAATACAGCTGTTACTATATTGTCGATATTCCAGCAGAAAATATTTAGCCGTTTCAATAATTCTTTTCTGTTTGACCGTTCCAAGCACTTGTTCAAGCATCCGTGTGTCACCTCTGGGAAGCGTTTTTACTTCCACAAAAACAAGCACCGGATCCTTGTATGCTATTATATCAATTTCGCCGCTTTTTGTCCTCCAATTGCGGGCTATTATATCGTATCCGCTTTCCGACAGAAACTGTGCCGCACGCTCTTCTCCTGCAACTCCTATATTCCGTCTGAAATCCGGCATCAATTCCCTCCTGTATGTGGCGCTACCCCATCAGCTCAAATTCATCTGATAAGGTAGCAATTAACGCATCTTCTGATTCTCCCAGTTCTGATCCACAGGTAAGGACATAAGGGATATGCCAATACTCAAGAATTTGTAGATGAACCGCTAATATTGGTGTATTTTCAGGCAGAAACATATTCTCTCCGTCATCAAAAAAGAGCGGAGCAGAAAAACGCATTCCTTCATGCAGCTCCTGAGATTTTATTGACTTAAATTCCATTTTTTCTATTTCGTTGTTCATTTTTCAAAATGCATGCAAATATAATTGCCAGTGCTTCATAGGTTTCAGCCGGAATGTATGTTCCGATTTCACACACAGACAGAATATTTACGAGATTGTCATCCTGATAAATCGGAATGCGGCATGATTCAGCAGTTTTC
>CALXOI010000123.1 GCA_944389965.1 uncultured Treponema sp. | reverse complement strand
GTATGCTGGGAATAATGGGCAGCGCAAGTCTTGAAAATGTAATACAGATGTTTTCGCCGGATAAGACGGGAACAGAAAAACTTTTGTGTCTGATAAACGGAGAACTGCAGAAAATACCGAAAGAATAGACGGTGAATTTCTGGAGTAAAAAACAGATTACCCCGGTGTGTTTCTGTACGGCACACCGGATGGAACAGAATATTTATGGAAAGCTGTTGCTTTCCCGGATGCAGTCGAAAAATGGTAAGGAGTAATGCGATGCAGATGACAATGCGGTGGTACGGCAGTAAGTTTGATACTGTTACACTGAAACAGATACGGCAGACCTGTTATGTAACAGGAATTATTACAACGTTGTATGATAAACTGCCGGGTCAGGTATGGACTTTGAGTGAAATAGAAGCCATGAAACAGGAGGTTGAAGAAGCCGGACTGTCCCTTGCTGGTATTGAAAGTGTTAACGTCAGTGATGCCATTAAAACGGCTTCTGCTGACCGGGATAAAGATATAGACGCATATATTCAGACTCTGGAAAATCTGGGAAAAGCCGGTGTCCACATGGTATGCTACAATTTTATGCCGGTGTTTGACTGGACCCGGACAGAACTTGCCCGTGTGCGTCCCGATGGTTCAACGGTGCTTGCCTACACGCAGACTGCCGTAGATAACCTTGAACCGGCAAAAATGTTTGACTCTATTGCCGGTGATATGAACGGTACGGTTATGCCCGGATGGGAGCCTGAACGTATGGCGAAAATCAAGGAACTGTTCTGTTTGTACAAGGATATTGACGAAGAAAAACTGTTCGCTAACCTTGCGTATTTTTTGAAGGCGATTATGCCGGTGTGTGATAAATATGACATCAATATGGCAATCCATCCTGATGATCCCGCCTGGAGTGTGTTCGGATTACCCCGGATTATTATCAACAAGCAGAACATCCTGCGGATGATGAACATGGTGGATAATCCCCATAACGGAGTAACCTTTTGTGCCGGTTCCTATGGTACAAATCCGGACAATGATCTTCCCGATATGATCCGTTCATTAAAAGGACGGATACATTTTGCCCATGTACGTAATTTGAAATTCAATGCCGGCCGTAATGATTTTGAAGAAGCTGCCCACCTTAGTTGTGATGGTTCTTTTGATGTATACGAAATCGTAAAAGCCTTATATGACATTGGTTTAACCGGACCGATACGACCCGATCACGGTCGTATGATCTGGGGTGAAAAAGCGATGCCGGGATATGGTTTGTACGACCGGGCGCTCGGGGCTGCCTATATCTGCGGTTTATGGGAAGCTGTGGATAAAAATTACCGGAGGTCATAATAGTGAAGCTGACTCTTGAAGGTTTAAAAGATACCCAAGCCTGGCGTGCTGCAGGTATTACACTGCCGTCGTATGATATTGCACAGATAACAGAACGGACTAAAAAAGCACCGGTATGGGTTCATTTCGGTGCAGGCAATATTTTCCGTATTTTTATCGGGGGGATTGCAGACACGCTGCTGGAAAAAGGTTTGACCGACAAAGGAATTACTTGTGTGGAATCCTTTGATTTTGATGTGGTGGATGCAATTTATACGCCCTGCAATAATCTGGTTCTTGCAGTGACACTGAATGCTGACGGTTCTACCGATAAGAAAGTATTAGGTTCCCTGTCAGAGGCGCTGAAAACTAAAGATGACGGGGATACCGGATGGTTGCGGTTAAAAGAAATATTTGTACAACCTGGTTTGCAGATGGTGTCTTTTACCATTACAGAAAAAGGGTACGCTCTGAAAAATGCAGAAGGGGTGTATTTCCCGTTTATTCAATCTGATATTGCCGGAGGACCTGACAAACCTGAATCGGTAATGGCTGTCGTGTGTTCGCTGTTATATGAACGGTGGAAGAATGGAAAATTACCCCTGGCTTTGTGCAGTATGGACAATTGCTCCCATAATGGGGAAAAACTCAGGAATTCAGTGGTTACGCTTGCCCGGGAGTGGTATGAAAAGGGATTTGTTGAGCAAGAATTTCTTGACTATATACAGGATGAACATTCTGTTTCTTTTCCCTGGTCAATGATTGATAAAATTACACCCCGTCCGGCAGATTCTGTTCGGATTGAGCTGGAAAAACTTGGTGTGGAAGACATTGAACCGGTTGTTACTTCACGGAATACATACATTGCACCATTTGTCAATGCCGAAGGTCCGCAATATCTGGTTATCGAAGACTCATTTCCTAACGGACGTCCACCGCTGGAAAAAGCCGGTGTATATATGACTGACCGGGATACTGTTAACAAAGTAGAACGTATGAAAGTCACGACCTGCCTGAATCCTTTACATACTGCACTGGCAGTGTACGGCTGTATTCTTGGATACACATTGATTGCGGATGAGATGAAAGATCCGTGGTTACGGGAATTTGTTCGGCAGATCGGACCGGTGGAAGGAATGCCGGTCGTTACCGATCCGGGGATTCTGTCTCCCGGAGAATTTGTTGATGAAGTGATTAATGTGCGGATTCCTAATCCGTTTATGCCTGACACACCGCAACGGATTGCGACGGATACATCCCAAAAAGTGGGAATTCGTTATGGAGAAACAATAAAAGCGTATATAACCCGTTTTGGTGATGCAAAGAAATTGAAGGCAATTCCGCTGGCCATAGCCGGATGGTGCCGGTATCTGCTTGCTGTGGATGATAACGGACAACCGTTTGATCTTTCACCGGATCCGTTGCTGCCGGAACTGACAGCCCAGCTTGCCGAAATCCGGCTTGGTGAGTCTGAACTTTATCACGGACAATTGAAGCTGGTTTTGTCGAATGAGCGGATATTTGGTGTTGATTTGTATGCAGCCGGTATCGGCGAATATATTGAAGAGCTGTTCAAAGAAGAAATTGCCGGGCCGGGCGCAGTACGGTCTGTCTTGAAAAAATACATCAGTATTCCGGAATCTGGTACATAAGGCTCCGCTAGTTAAAGGAACAATCGATGCAAAAGTGTACTCCGGCAGGAATCTGATGCAGTGACAGGCTGCAAGGAAGCAGTCCGGCTGAACTGGAGAAAAGAACAGGGTAAACTGCAGACCCGTTTTTTGTTGCTGGTATGCATTACAGCATAGCCCGGATAAAAATGAAGGCAGGTAGCGGAATATTGTCAGAGGCAAACAACAGACCGGAAACTGTTTTCTGAAAAACGGATTTTATTATACCTGAAAAGAAAAGCAGGCAGATACAAACAGCTTATATCCGGCAGCGATACGGTAACCCCGTATCTGCTGCCGGATATATGTTACCGGTCTTGTCTGCTGCCATCCAGTGCAGTTTGCAGGATTTTTGTGTTCTGTTCCATAGCGTTTATATAAGCATCTTTATCCAATTTTCCGGTAACAGCGGGATCCAGTTCATATACGGTAAGCCCGGTTTCTGAAGCAATGATTTCTGCTGCAGAAGATGAATATCCCGGTTCTGCAAACAGAGCCGGTACTTGGGTTCCATTCGCTGCAGCCTGCCGGATTGTTCCCGTCAGTTCTGTCAGTTCCTGTGCTGTAGGTTCAGACCCTGGCTCCCGTTCAATGGTTCCGGCTATATTCAGATTGAATTCCGCCGCAAAATACGGAAACGCTTCATGGAATGTGATAACCGGAAACCCTTCATAGGCGTCAAGTACAGAGTGCATATAAATACCCAGATTTTCCAGTTTTGCCGCATAGGCTTCCCCGTTGTCCCGGTATTGTTCGCCATGCTCCGGATCTGCTGCCGCAAGTCCCGCTGCAATCGTCCTGACCTGATAAGCTGCCCCTGCGGGTGATACCCAGATGTGCGGATTTCCGTCTATCAGCGGCCAGGAACCGGAGGCGGTAATAATTTGTGCCGGATTTTTTGTTTCCAGTATTTTGTCAAGGAAAGTTTCCATTCCGGCTCCATTAACAACAAAAACGTCACTGTTTTCTATATTAAGCATGTCTTTTGTTGTAAGCTGGTAATCATGGAGGCATCCTGTATCTGCCGGTGCAAGAAGGGATAATTCAACACCGGAAACTCCGTCAGTGATGTTCAGCAGCATAATGTATAATGGATAAAAACTTGCTGTTATAGTGAATGGTTTTTCTGCTGATTCTGTCTGCATTTGTTTTTTGCAGCCGGTTGAAAATACGCAGCCACAGATAATGACTGCTGCACATAAGAATACGTATATTTTTGTTTGATACTTCATAGTGCATGACTATAGCTGATTTTTCTTTTTTCGGCTATAGTAAGAATAAGGAGGTTTTAATGGAATACGGAATAAACAGCAGTTCTTTAACGAAATCGCAGTTTGCGGCGTTGATTGATCATACAAATTTAAAACCGGTGGCAACCCGCAGTGATATTGAACGGCTGTGCCGGGATGCTGCGGAAGCGGGATTTGCGTCGGTGTGTATAAATCCTGTCCATGTCCCGTTGGCTGCCGGTTTATTACAGAATACAGGTGTAAAAATATGTACTGTGGTTGGATTTCCGTTAGGTGCTTCTGCTCATGATGCCAAAGCTGCAGAAGCTGCGTTTGCGGTAAAGCAGGGGGCACAGGAAATTGATATGGTGATTGATATCGGTGCTGTAAAAGAAGGCCGGTTTGCAGATGTGGAACAGGATATTGCAGGGGTTGTAACAGTTTCGGCTCCGGCGGCAGTTAAAGTGATTTTGGAAACGTGTTACTTAACAGAAAATGAAATTATCCAAGCCTGTACAGCTGCGGTAAATGCAGGTGCCGCATTTGTCAAAACCTCTACCGGATTTGGCAGTGGAGGTGCTACTGTTGATGCCGTTGCTTTGATGCGCCGGACTGTAGGAAGTTCTGTGGGGGTAAAGGCTGCCGGCGGTATAAAAACTCTGGAAACAGCAATGGCTTTGATAGATGCCGGTGCAAACCGGTTGGGATGTTCTGCCGGTATGGAGTTGTTGCAGGCGTTTCCCGGCAGATAAATCATTGGACAGGGCTTTTCATGCTGGCTGTATCTGTATCGTTGGAAATAAAGGGACAGCCAGTCTGTCAGACTGATGTAAAAACAAAATATATTCTATAAAAATATAAATACCGGGTGGTAAAAAATACAGATGGGATTCATCCGGTGCAGTAATTTACCTTAGTTATAGTAATCAGTGTTGGTGTAAACAATTTTCTCGGTTTTACTGTTGTGCGGGCGCATACCGCCCCTGGGGCGGTACCGGGTCGGCTCCGGGCTTCCGGTTCCGGGGCTGACCAAAAAGCGGGGTGCCGGCAGTGATTTCTGCAGGCGGTGCCGCCGTTGTACACCGCCGTGGTCCGGCAGAAATCCGCCGTACAGCCGGAAAATGCCCCGGAACGGCCTTTGGCCCCCTCCGCGCCCCTTGCGCGGGTGTTCAGCGGTATTCCGTTCCGTTCCCTGCAGCCGGGGCAGTCCGTCCCGCACCGGTTGCGCAGCTTGACCCGCTCCGCTGCCGCCTCCTTCCGTATCCATCTGCCTCCGCCTGCCGCATTAAGATGCCCGGTCTGCCGCCGGAAGGCGCACCAAGCTGACCCGGCCAGCCGCCGGTATCCCCGGCACAGCCCCTCCATTCCGCCGGAAACTGTCACAATTCCGCCTGCCGGAAACCCGCCGGCATCCTCCCCGTTCCCTGCAGATTTTTTTTCCTAAAAAAAACACACCTTTCCGCAGTTCCGCGCCTATAACTATTACAGGGACAAAAACAAACAGGAGGCATTCATGGAACACACGGGACCCTTTTCCAAAAAGTGGGAGGAACTGACCTTTTCGGACAA
>CALXOI010000122.1 GCA_944389965.1 uncultured Treponema sp. | reverse complement strand
ACAAATTCTACTCCCCCATAACCGGCTGCCAAATCCCCCTCCCGTACACCTTTCTGAATAACACCTGCAATACGCTGCAAAACATAATCCCCACAGGCATGACCATACGTATCATTAAACCGTTTGAAAAAATCAATATCAAACATAATGACTGCCAACGGGATTTGCTGTTCCCGGGCAAAGGTCATTTTATATTCAAGAGATTTATAGAAAAAGTATTTGAGCTTTAGATGAGTCATCATGTCGGTTGAAGACCGCTCAATTAATATTGTATTATTTACTGCCATTGAAGCAAGCATCGCAATATCCAAAATCTGTTGCTTATCCTCTTCACTGAATGCATCTTCCTGCCCGATATTGATCCGGTCACCAAGTACAATAATACCATTAAGATGATTCTGGAATTTGAGGGGAACCACTAAGGAAGGGGATAAAGATTCTACCGGAGATAGATCCACATCTTCAGAAAGCTGTTGCCGCAGTTCCTCCACAGAAAAAGGCTGATTCATTGAATCCAACAGGCAAATGAGCGGATGGTTTTCCTCAAGACGGTAAGTAATATCAGGTTTCAAATCAAAACCGGTATAATTATTTGCTAACACCAAATTATTTGAATCAATATTTTCTACACAAAACATTCCTGCGGCTAACACCCGCATTTGACACATACAAACATACAGGATTGCTTCCACTAATGCGGAAAATTCCAAAATGGAAGAGAATGACTTGGAAATTTCAATAAGCTGCTGCAAATCGTACACTTTTTTTTCATAGTGGGCAATAACAGCATCTGTAGGACTTTTTATCTTCCGTTTTTTTTCATCCATAATTAATGTACACCTACGTCCCTAATTATAGCATAATTTTTCATAATATCAAGAAAAATATCCCACTTTGCATGAGTGTTCTCTAACAAATCTGTATTATCTCTATTCCTGGTGGAAAATAACAGCATTTTGATATTAGAAATATGGGTAGAATTAACAACTTTTGCATCTTCAAAAATATCAGTAACATATTGGGCAAGGTTACTCAGATAGTTTGTTTCATTCTGAATCAATTGCTGCGCCTGGGTATTAATCTGTGTAATCATGGTGACAGATTTTTTGGCAAAATCAGGATCTTTTGAGGCTTCCCGGACATAACTATGAAGAACAGATATATCATTGGAACCTCCCCGAGAAAAAGAATCTTCAAAAGATTTTATCCGTCCGGATGACTCAATCGCAGCGAATACCGTTGAAGAAAAATCACTTTTATATTCAGCACTATTGAAAAACCCTTCTATTACAATATCATTCAGCAAAGCTGTTATTCGTTCATCAAAATAAACAGTTAAAAATGTTTTCAGGATCTGAAGCGGTGTTATCCACTTGAACGGATCTGCAGAATTTGTTAATAAAAACGCATTCTGCTCTGCATTATATCCATCAAGAATTTCCAACTCCCGGTCACCAAAAAGCTCTTTTATTTCTGCTGACACAGTTGCATCCTGAATTTCCATCTGAATCCGATGATATTCCAGATCATGCTGTTTCTTCAAATATTCCTTATAATCCTGAAGGGCAGAACTTGTATAAACAGCGTTTTTTAATTCCATCTGGCAATCTTTTTTACTCAAAAAGATCAGACTACGTAGTGTCTGCGGAGTAAGAATATGGCGGAATACATATGAAATAACTTTCAAATGCGATAAAGTTGTTTCATTCCGTTCAACTGAATCTCCTGATTTTAAATAAATCAGGGCGGCAATAGCCCTAGCAATACTGTTCGTCAATTGAAAATCAGCAACAAGATAATACAAATCCAAGAGAATAATTTCAATTGCTGAAACTGGAATTCCATGTATATTCCGGGAATCCAATGCGACATCTGTAGAAAAATCCGGTTCAAACAACCGGATTGCAGAAACATAATTAAACCGACAAATATCTGCCAGCTGATGCAATCTGGCAATCACGGTATTTATTTGGAAAAAAACAGATGAATCAAGAACTGTCAATACTTTTTCTAAATTTTTCTTTTGATTCGCATACGCTTCTTTTGCATCATCAGCCTGAAGAACGGCTTCTTTTTTAATTTCATAATTCAACTGATTCAAAAGTTCCTGCTGGTCATTTGTAAATCCGGTTTTAAGCAATTTAAATGCAAAAGCTAATGAACATTGAGGATCTTCAGATGCAATAGTTACTGAAAGGATATCATCTATAGGTTTTGTATGCATATACAGCATATAGAAAGCTTCTGCAACACTTGGCAGCACTATGCCGTTTTTATATACCGCCGGGGTGGAGAAACGTAAGTCCGATTCAATTTTTTTCAGTTCGCTGCGTTTTTTTACATTTCCAGCATCACCGGAAAACAGCGAATGGAAAAAGTGTGTAAACTTATTAAAAAAAGTCATACGACAATATTGTACCGCTCAAACCGCTCTTATTCAAGAGGACCCCGGGGGAGAACTACCGGGTATACACACCGGCTGCAATAAAAATATTTTCATAATCTTCAGCTGTTTCCGCTGAAACAATGGCAGAACGGAGGGCTCCGCCACCGGGAATTCCTTTTGAATAAGCGCAGAACCGTTTACGCATCTGCCGGCAGGCAGCGGTCTCCCCTACATCTGCTATCAGACACGTAAGTTCCCGCATTCCGGCTGCAATCCGGGTTTCCGCAGGAATCGCACAGTAAGAACCTGACAATAGCAATTGCCGTGTCTGCATAAAAATAAACGGGTTACCCAACGCACCCCGGGCAAACATGACAGCATTGCAACCGGTCGTTTCCAGCATCCGGCGGGCATCTTCCGGGGAAAACACATCCCCACTCCCAAAAACCGGTACTTTGCCGGCAGTTTTAGAGACGATATGTGCCGTCAGTGCTTCTAAAATTTTCCAGTCAGCAGAACCTTCATACCCTTGTGCCCGGGTTCTGCCGTGCAAAGTAACCGCAGCGGCACCGGCTTCTACTGCGGCATCAGCTGCTTCTTTCCACGTCATCTGAGCAGCATCCCACCCTGACCGTATTTTTACGGTAACAGGAACATTTCCTGCAACGCTGCCGGCAGCTTCCACGGCTGCCTGCACAACTTCATACAGCCGCTCCGGATCCCGGGTTAATGCGGAACCGGCACCTGTTTTTACAATCTTAGGTACGGGACATCCGGCATTGATATCAATTACATCAGGAATATCACCGTCCATACTACCGGAAACAGTACCCGGAGTCAAAATCTGTAACACAGCCTGTCTGATAACACCGGCAGTTCCACCAAACAGCTGAACCGCATAGGGTTTTTCTCCCGGAGCCCGTTGCATCAACTGCACAGTTTTACTGGAACCGCGGACAAGCGCTTCTGCCGAAACCATTTCTGTATAGGTAAAATCAGCACCGCCTTCCCGGCAAACACCCCGAAAAGCCCGATCAGAATAACCGGCAACCGGTGCCAGAAATAAATTTCCGGGCAGTGTTACATTACCGATGCAGACAGGATGATATAACATATAAGCAAGAATTATTCAGCCAGCCGGAAAAAACTGCAACTGGTTTTCCACAATTGTTCCGCTAACACTTCCGGTTCCATGTCCAGCATATCAGCAAGGAACAGAGCGGTTGACGGAACATAAGACGGCATATTCCGTTTTCCCCGGAATTCAGCGGGAACCATAAACGGACTTTCCGATTCAATCATAATCCGGTCAAGAGGAATATTCAAAACCGTCTCGTGCAGATTCCGTGCATTCCGGTACGTGAGATTTCCGGCAAAAGAAAAATAAACGTTTAATCCGGCATCCAGAATCTTTTTTGCATAGGCTGCATCTTCTGAATAACAATGAAGAACAGCCCCTGCAGACGGGCACCGTTCTGACAGAATATCAAATACGTCCTTGCCGGCATCCCGGTTGTGTACAATAACCGGAACATTCATTTTTTCTGCAAGTTCCAGTTGAGTTATAAACAATTCAATCTGAGACCTTTTATCTCCGAATTTCCGGTAATAATCCAATCCGGTCTCCCCCAATGCAATCACGTTCGGCAGTTTCAAACTGTTTTCTATTGTTTGGACCCAATCTTTACCAGGTGCGCTGACTTCTGACGGAGCAACTCCTACTGCATGATATATTCCAGACACACCTTTAAGGGTATCATATACGGTACTAAAATCGTGAAGGCTGTTACAAATACTGACAATGCGGGTTACTTGGGCCTGTTTTGCTTCCTGAACAACACGCAACTGTTCAATAGGATCATCATAAATAAGCCCGATATGGGCGTGAGTATCAAAAAACTGCATGGCTTTCTTCCAAAAAGTGATACGGGACGTAATTTATCCCAGTGGTTACATAATAAAAGAACTGCCCGACAGAAACCCCAGGAACAGTTCTTTCTCCTATTTATAAAGATAACACAGGAAGCCTGAATCGTCAAGAAAGAGTTTTTCAAATCAACCTGTAGTGAAAATCGTACAATATGCCGATAATATAAAGAAGCATCATGTTCTGCCTGCTATTTGACAGGTATGATACACTATGATACAATAAGTTGCTTTATATGGAGATGCAATTTTGGCCCGAACACGACACTATAAAAAGCTTGAAAAAAATGCAATTTTTTCAATTGCACGTTTTTTAGGAAAAATATTTCAATATATCGGTCGCTTTTTTACCAGTATTTTTAAAATATTTGACAGAAAGCTGACGATTATGATCGTGCCGCACTCCCAGTCAAAGCCACTCAATTTCCAAACAAATATATTTGCGCTTATTTTTGGATTTATTCTAATTGCAGGAATCGCAGCATCTTTCTTCTATTTTAATAAACAAATGGTTGGTGCCGGAGGTGAAATTGCACGGTTACAGGATGAAAATAGGAAAACCCTTGCGAGCCTGGATGAACTGAGAGATCAGAACAACGCTCTTTTACAGACGGCAAAGCGGTTTCAGTCTTCACTGTCCCAATCTTTATCCCTGCTGGGAATCAGCCAATCAGCGACAACATCAAAAGCATCCTTGCAAAACAGCGATTTGTCATCTCTTTTTAATACAAACAACCTTGCATCAGGAACGGCCCGGGAAGCGGCAGATATACAACAGCTGACATCATATCTTGAAGGCGCAATCCAGCCGATAGAACAGATTGGAAAAATGCTGGAATCCCAAAGTACATTATTTTCTGACATCCCCAGTATCTGGCCATTAAAAAATGGAATCGGACACATTTCAATGGAATTCGGTCAGAATGAACATCCGATAACCGGTCAATGGTATATCCACAAAGGATTGGATTTTTCTACATGGCGGAAAGGTGATCCTATTGTTGCAACTGCGAACGGACAAGTTGTAACTGTTGGATATGATAACGGATATGGTAACTATGTTATTATAAAACATAAACATGGAATTTATACCCGGTATGCGCATATGGATACATTCCGGGTAAAAAAAGGTCAATTTGTTTCACAGGGTGAAACCATCGGTACGATTGGAAATACCGGTATTACAACCGGCCCGCATCTTCATTATGAAGTACATATCGGGTCAGATGTAGTTGACCCCGCAAAATATATTAATGTAAAACAATAATACTGACACCGTTTCCGCATATACATATGCCATATAACGGTGTATCCCGCAAGGAGTTTTCATGCCGTTTATAAATGATGACATATCCATAAATACTTTTTTGGGTGCAGGTTCAATGATAACCGGAGATTTAAATATAGCTGGTTTTACACGGATCGATGGAGATGTAGACGGGAACATTGAAACAAACGGGAAAATTATCATTGGTGAAAAAGCCCGCATCAGGGGAAATGTCTCAGCTAAATCCGCAATCATTGGTGGAATCATAGAAGGCAACATTACCGCACCGGAA
>CALXOI010000121.1 GCA_944389965.1 uncultured Treponema sp. | reverse complement strand
GTAGCCGTTGAATTTATAGACCTTAAATTGCACATTGATGATCCTGTAGGAGCTGTGGCAGTCCACCTTGTAAACGGAGTTTGGGGAACCCTGGCCTGCGGTTTGTTCAGTGTCCATACAGGACTGTTTTACGGGCACGGTTTTAAACAGCTCGGAATCCAGTTTTTGGGAATAGGGGCTGTACTGCTGTGGACAGGTGTCACCATTACGATAACATACCTGCTCATAAAAAAATTCCACGGTTTGAGAGTCTCTGAAGAAGAAGAGATAATGGGACTTGACAGAATGGAGCATGGTATTGAATCAAGCTATGCAGACTTTGCCCCTGTGGTTCATACTGAAGTATTTACAGAAGGTACACCGGAAAAGGTTTCAGTTCCTGAAGCCATGGAAGGAAAAACAAAGGCACCTGCAAATGCAAAATTCACAAAGGTTGTAATCGTAACAAGGCCAACGAAATTCGAGGCGTTGAAAAATGCCATGAACTCCATTGGAGTTACGGGAATGACAGTAACAAGTGTTATGGGATGCGGAATACAAAAGGGCGCTAATGAATATTACCGTGGTGTTCCGATAGAAATCAACCTTCTTCCGAAAATTAAGGTTGAAATTGTGGTTTCAAAAGTACCTGTTGAAACAGTGGTAAAAACAGCAAAACAGGCACTGTACACAGGACACATCGGAGACGGAAAGATATTTACCTACGATGTTACAAACATTGTAAAAGTCAGAACCGGGGAAGAAGGGTTCGACGCACTACAGGATTAAAAGTTTTGAATAAAAGGGGTTGCCACCTGGTTGGGGACAATACAGGTGACAGCCCTGCTTTTATTTTCATGTATCCGAAAAATTAGGAAAGAACTTGAATCAGTTTTGATAATGCTCGGGTCTCCATGATATACACTTTTACCGCCATCCGGCAAGCAATTTCATTTCCCCAACCAAGCCAGTTTCTTTGATAATGAAATTAAATCAAAACAAATACTAAGACCTGTTCAATAATGCAAAACTCCTGAGAGTGCAGCTACTGATAAAAGAATATGTAAGTTATTTGAAAAAAATTATAGAACAAATAATTTCTTTTGTAGTTGCTACAAATCCTTTTTAATAGAAAGATACTGCCAGATGCGGGGATCTTCCTGCCCCAAACACCAGAAACCAACTGCAACAGCTCCAAGATCGTGATACAGATTCAACCGATCCGATAGTGAATAGACATCTTCGTAATAACCAGTCACGGTAACCGGGGAAATTTCATACGAAAACCACGGGATGCCGTTTTCCCGGTAAACCTGCTCAACTTTGTTCTCCCGCATAATCCGCTGTATACCGGAAAAATAAAACGCCCGGTTCAGTGATACATTCCCCCAAGTCCTGCCGTAAAACGGTAGTCCCATGATCAGTTTTTCCTCACCCACGGTTTCCAGACTGTACCGGGCAATCCGCTCGCACCAGTCAAAGGAAGCAATGGGTCCGGGGGCGCTGGAGGACCAGTGTTCATCGTATGCCATTACCAGAATCCGGTCGGCAATCCGGGCAATCTGTTCATAATCATATACATCGTTTTCAATTGTTCTGGTTCTTGCCGGTACTGCCACAGACAGCATCTTGTCACCCAGACCCGCTTTCAGTTCCTTCAGAAAAGACAGAAATGTATCCCGGTCACGCTTCGGCACCAGCTCAAAATCAATCTGAAGACCGTCATACGGACCGGCAGCCGCAAGTAGTTCATCAATCAAACCATCGCGGACATTCCCTTCTGGTTCGAGACAAAAATGGGTTAAAGACGTACTGTTGCAGCACACAACCAGATGAATCCGGCCGGTAAATCCGGCGATATCAGCCGGATCAGGCACATTTATCAGGGAACCATAGGTATCTATTTCCGCACCAAAATAACCTACATCTGTCAGCGGCATATCATAGCTCAGATACGACTCCGTTCCGTCAACCAGATATGCCCATATTTCCGGAAATTCAACAGAAAAAAGAGACACCGTTGACACATCCGGTTCCCTGATTTCAGGGGGAACAGGTTCCTGTCCTTCTTCCGGTAAGGACTGAATTTGCACCGGCTTACCGGCACAGGAAAAAAAACAATATAACAGACACACAGTGCCCAGCAGGTACAAAAGTTTTTTCATAATACACTCCAATATAGCGGCATTTACGGCTGTACAATAATCCGGTACATAGGCTGTTCACCGGGATGCAGTTCCAGAATATGTTTTTCACAGGGAAGAACTTCCGCCGGATCATGGGTCACATGAAGCAATGTTGACGTTCCTGTTTCCGCAATGGACTCCAGTAAATTCAGTACCAGCGTCCGGTGGGATTCATCAAGCCCGTGGCACGGCTCGTCAAGAATGAGCAAAGGCGGACATTTTACCGCTGCCCGCAAAATTAAAACTGCCCGTTGTTCACCATAGGACAGACTACTGAACGGCTCATGTTCCCTGCCGGCAAAACCGCCAAATTCCAGCCATCGGCGGACAGTCATTTGTTCCACTTGGGAACGCTGCTCATACAGCCCGATGCTGTCATGAAGCCCCGAGAGCAGTACTGCTTCCAAATCAGTGCCGCCGACCATGCGGTATTCCAGATGAAGCCGGTAGGATACAATCCCCATTTTTTCTTTCAGCTCCCAGATTGTTTCTCCTGTTCCCCGGCGGCGGCCGAAAATAGACACATCGTTGCAGAAGACCTGCATATTGTCACCGGTAATCAGTTCCAGAAAGGTTGTCTTTCCTGAACCGTTCGGTCCCCGGATCAGCCAGTGTTCCCCTGCGTACAGCGACCAGCTCAGATTGTCCAGCACCGTATGTCCGTCCCAGGCAACCGTTACGTTGTTCATCCGGACAAGTTCCTGAGCGGAAACCGTACCGGTACCGGCAGTACCAAGGGTTCCGGAACCACCAGCCGGATCAGACCGGACACGGACAACTGCATCCGGTTCTCCGGCTGCCGCGGAACAAGACAGACCGCCGGTATTTCCGGAAAAAGGTTCCGTTCTGTGGCTACACACGGCCTGACCGGAAACACTGTCTGCCGTACCTGATACAGCATCCGGATTGCGGCTCCCGGATATTCCGGATTGCCGGATATCCCCGCCGGCAGAATCAACAGCACCGTCCTGACCGCCTGAACCGGAAGAAGCGGGACCAGTACCGTTCATTCCGGCCTGATTTTCCATCCCGGCACTTCCGGCATCCGGGACGGAATCCGCATACCGCTGCCGTTCCGTCCTGAGTTCCCGGAATATTTCCGAAACAGCAGCCTTTTTTTCCGCAGCCACAGCGGCGTCTGTCAAAGCCCGCTCTGTACACAACTCCCGGTACGGACCGATTTTTCCGCAATAGGAAACGGATCCTTCTGTAAATTCCAGCACATGGGTTATTCCTTCCGGTATTTCATTGAACCGTTCCATACACAGCAGCACTGCCGGATATTCCCGGGAAGATGACATAATCCTGCCAAAAAAGTCATATAAAATTCCCCGGGATGATGCATCAAGACCTGCGAAAGGATCTGACAAAATGAGCAGCCGGCTGCCGGACAACAGGCTGCGGCATAGCAGAACCCGGCGGATTTCCCCGGTGGAAAGATATTTGAGTCCCCGGTCCAAAACTCCGGCAACGCCGCACAATGATACTTCCGGAAAAGATTCCAGCCGGCTGCCGTCTGTCTGCCGGGTCAAGACTTCTGACAAAAAACGGCGGGCGGTACGTCCGATGTCAATGCCGCCTTCAATATAATCGCTTTCATCATTGGCACGCTCTTCTGCAATCAGGGCGGCGGCGGTTTCAAGGGAAACGAGTGCCGTGTCTTTCTGGAAAATATTTGAATACAGCCCTCCATCCCCCACCGGTTCAAATGCGTATCTACCAGAACCTGTGGAATTGCCGGCAAGAGCTGTGATAAACGCATTTTTTCCGCCGCCGTTCGGGCCGGTTATAAGCCACCGTTCGCCGCACCTGAAGTCCCAGGTAAAGGGCGGTAAAACAGTTGTGCCGCCGGCAGTAACAGCACAGTTATGAAGTGAAACATACAGTATCTGATCAGCCATGCCGGTACTATACCATGTTCTACCGTAAGGACGCAAGAATCTGCATACTTCCCCAAACCGTGGTTTTCAGATAAAATACGGACATATCCGACATATTGCCGGTTTTTTTACAGGAGTTGTAATTATGGAAACACAAAACACCAGCCAGCCGCTTTCTCCGGCAGAAGAATTTAGAAACCGGGTTATCCTGAAAGCAGCAGAAATTATAAATGTTGAACAGCATCCGGGAGGAAACCTGTTGTACATTCTGACCCTGAATGCAGGAGATGAAGAACCCCGGCATATTGTCAGTTCCATTGTGCCTTTTTATACAAAAGAAGAACTGATGGGGAAACGCATTGTCATTGTCTACAATCTGAAACCGGCAAATTTCCGTGGTGTAAGAAGCAACGGAATGCTTTTGGCTGCCTCTGACCCTGCAGATACTGCCCATGAAACCTGTGAAGTGTTATTTGTCCCCCAGTTTGAACCGGGCACTATTCTTGAGCCGGAAGGGTTCACCCCTCCTGAAGAAAAACTCTGTTATGTTAAACCGGATAAATTCTTTGCACTGCCGTTATATACAAAAGACGGTATTGTTGAAATTGACGGTCACAAAATCGGCTCCGATGGTGTATACATTACAGCTGAAAAATACCGGAACGGAACGGTCGGTTGACACAACCACCAGTAAATCCATTGCCAGCCCAGCCCTGCGGATACGGTGCAGTAAATCCGCAGGCGTAACGTGTTACGATAAACTGACAACAGCCGGGGCAGCCGGACATCGGTTATTCAGACAACAGCAATCAACCATCCGCCGTGACCGCAGACCGGATCATATGCTGCACTGACTGCAGTCGGCAGCAGCCAGATGCCGTTCCTGTTCCAGCCCGGCAAACCGGTACCGGACAGAAAGCCTGCGGAACCGTTTCCCGCAGACGGAACCCGTTTCAACAAACCGGTACCAGGCACACCGCCGGGCATCAGTCATTCGGCCGGCTGTAAAACCGCCCCCTGATTTTTTCCGACTTTAATACATTGATAAACGCAGAC
Source organism: uncultured Treponema sp. (assembly GCA_944389965.1). Classification (GTDB taxonomy): domain Bacteria; phylum Spirochaetota; class Spirochaetia; order Treponematales; family Treponemataceae; genus Treponema_F. Next base: position 783 of record CALXOI010000121.1, on the reverse strand, counting down.
GGATCCGCAGTCTTCACTTTGACACTGACCCGCCGGGCTTCATCCCCTGAAATGACGGAATACAGCACAGCCCGGGTGGTTCGTTGATAGCACCCCATGCCTTCCAGCTGGGTCGCATCATGGTGGGTTTCATTTCTGATAATCTGATACACGACATCCGGATTGTCCGTTACGATAATCAGCGTAACTTTCTGATACCGGCGGTACAAAACCTGCAGCAACTGGGTGGAAGTAAACTGAAAAATAATCGAGTACAGAGCTTTGTCCCAGCCGAATAAAATACCTGCTGCACTTAAAATACAGATATTGAAGAATAGAATATAATTCCATGCATCTTTACCGTATTTTTGGGAAATAAAAATAGCTATAAAATCCGTCCCCCCACTGGTTGACCCCGCAAAAAGACACAGACTGATGGCACAGGCATTCAGTAACCCCCCAAACACAGAAACCAGCAGGACGTCCTCCGTCACCCGGAACCCGGGAAGGAAGTCTGTAAGCAGACCTGATAACAGAATCATAATACAGGAATACCAGGTAAAACGCCGCCCGATATATTTAAAACTGATAATAACCGGAACGCTGTTCAACAATACATTTACCACAGTAAACGGCAGTTCAACCGACAGATATCGTCTGCATATTTCCTGAATCAGTAGTGTTAATCCGGTAAATCCGCCAGGATACAAGCCGCCGGCATGAACAAAAGTATTCAAGTTCAGTGCCATCAGCACTGATGCCGTACAAACCAGCAATAACCGTACCACCGGATACTGTAACAAC
>CALXOI010000120.1 GCA_944389965.1 uncultured Treponema sp. | reverse complement strand
TTGGATGGTGGAAAATAAACTTTTATCTTTTTTTCAGGAAATCTTTTTTTATCAGTTCTAATGGTGGTATCAAATCCGTATCAGCACTTACAAGAATAATAGTATCTGTACTATTTAGTAAACAGTCTTCAATCATTCTGATTGATATATTTACATCTGTTTTCTTTTCTTCAGGTTTTAAAATATCAGCATGACAATAAGGACACTCATAATGCTTCTCAAGAAATTTACCTCGAATAACTTCAAACGTAGATTGATTTAAGAGTTCATTTGCATTAAGGAAAGCTCCTTGTCTGTTTCTCTTTTCATCATTTAACGGTTCCGCAGTAAAATAACATACTTTTTGAAGCTCCATTCCTTCTTTTAGAAAAGAATTAAATAATTTAACTATATCAATCCAATAAAATCTACCCCATATTTTGTCCTTTTGAAAAGATCTTTTTAATCCATAATAAAAGTTAAAACCATCAACGTAGAAAGTTACCCGTTCCATGAAGACTCCAAAAAAAAGAGCACTCACAGAGGAGTGCCATATCCTTACCGAAAGTAAGGCGGTGTATAATTAAATATATACATATATAATTAGTATTGTCAATACTTATTTTTGACTTCGTAAATCGTCCATATCGTGCCCCTAGGCAAACTCATCAAGTGCATTCCTTATGCTAATTTCCTCGCTTTTTCCAAGACTTCATCAAAAGTCTTATCGAGATAACTTGAATCAACTTTCAAATCGTCGCTTCCGTTTTCCCACCAGTCAGGGTCTCTCATTTTAGGGCAAGTATCAAAAAGTTTTTGCTCTGCTTCCATAACTTTCTTCGTTAAATCATCCATATTGCACCTCCCTACATCTACAGTATACTTTACATTCACAGTATTGTCAATTTTCAAAAAAAACAGCTTTAAAGCAATTATTTTTAAGAGTGGCCTTTATTGATTTTTAACATCTTTTGCCTTGCGTGAAACCAATTTAGGCCCATTATCCCCCTGATTATCCCTAAAACTCCAATCGTCTACAATGTCCTTAACAGAATCAAAAGATTTTTCATTATCCTGCATACTCATTAAAATATCCATAGGTACTAAACGTCCGCTAAAATCTCCCTTTTTAGTCTTAAAACGGTTTATAGCCCGTTTTGCAGACTCCTGTACCGGCAGGAACATATAATGGGCTTCAAGAGAATATCCTTTGGACTTTGCCTCAAGCATTTCATTTTTTACTTTATCCGGTTTTTTAGGATTATAATTCATCGTTCCGTCAATGATGATGTTTAATCCCCAGTCCAAAGCCTTTTGCTTTATTTTTTTATTTAGATAACTGGATTCTTCGTGAACCTCACCGGCATTCCAACCTTCATATTCAGGAATATACTCTTTCAATGCATCAGCATCCAAAACAAGAAATTTATCACTGTCAAACATGACTTCCCGTCCTTCTGCTGCAGCTCTCTTTTTATCTGTAAACCACGATTTACCACTTCCGCCACGTCCGCCAAACATAACTAATTTGGGTTTCTCTCCATCTTTAGGTAAACAAGCAGCAACCTTTTCAGGAGATAAAATTTCACTAATAATTTTTTTGTGTAATTCCTTTCTTTCAGGTGTCCAATTCCCGTTTTCATCTGTGTTTCTTGTCATAGTGTCACCTTTTTTCATTCTATGACTTTGCTCTTCAAGTTTCCTGATAGTCATAGTCTTAGCGTCTTTTCCGGTTTCACCTAAAGAGTCATAAATAAAATTATAACCTTTATCATCATTAGTCGCCCTGGTATCTGTAAACGATTTTTTATAATCATTTGCATTAAAAATGTCCGCTGGAATAGTACCATCTGAATTTCTAGTTTTTGAAGCAATATCACGGTGTGGCACTTTGTACTTCACTCCCTGTCTTTGTACGGTTACACCATCAGCACCTATTGCCGTAATCCTTCCGTTGTCAAGTGTACGTGTACCATTGAAATTGTCCCGTACATTGAACGAAATCACATCTCCTACAGTAACATTATGATGTTGTTTGGAAGACAGATTTTGAGTATCAGTTTTCCCTTTCTTTTTATTACTGGGGTTTTCTTCGTTACTTACCCATACTTTACGTCTTACACCATTTTTATCAGTAACCACTTTTTGATGTAGCTTTGATAAATCTTTTTTGCCGAATGCTTTCTTCATTTCTTTGTAAACGGCTTTTGAAAACATTATTTTCATTTCTATACCTCTGTTATGCAATTTCTGAAAGAAATCTTTCAATGACCTCTTTTGTTGTCTGCTCTTTTTGTACAATAGCTGTTAAAAAGTCCTGAATAGACTTCTTTATATCCAAAAATCTCTTCATAAGATTTTCCTTGCTCTCAACTCCGCCTAAAAAGATATCCATCTCTCCATCTGCAGAGTTCTGTAAACCTGCCCCCATGTTTTTCATCCGTAAAGAAAAGGCCTTTTCCCCTTCATCATGTATAAGTATTGCAAGTTTACTGGTTATCTCATCTGGCTTTTTCTCGTTGAAAAGCGTTCCCTGAGCAAGATATGTTTCCACCGTCGGGTATTTTTCGTGATCTTTCGCCACGGTAACAGCAATTTCTACAGCATCATTTAATTCTTTATTGAATGAATACTCCCTGCCGTTTCCCTTGTTTTCAATCAGCGGGAGAATCGCCCTGACAATCTTTTGACGAATTCTTTTCCCACCGACACTGTCAAGTTTTCTTATGTTATCCTCATTGAGTACACTGCCAACAAGAACCGTTTCCACAAAATCCTTACCAGTATCATTCAATGTTCCGTCCGACTTGCAATATTGGGCTTTTTCGTTGTCTCCGATAATTCCTGCTGCAATCAACTTTGAAACAAACCGCTGACAGCTTTTTGCATTTGCATATAATTCACCCATAGTGTCATATTCTGACAATTCCGAGGCGATAGACTGGATTTTTTGCTTATTAAGTGTTTTGGTCAGCTTCACAGCCTTTTCAACATTATTCATTGTCTTTTTAGTATCACGGTTGAATTGTGCGAATTCTTCCGTTGTATATGAACCTTTGTGTTCCTCATCCACTTCCAAAATCAAGCGGGGATTTTTAAATCCTGTCAAATCAGATTCTTCCAGTCCATATTCATCAATCATATCTCTTAAATCCTCAAGATATGCCTTATCTGTTCCGTTTTTTGCAGCAAGTTTTGATGACATTGTCCTATTGTTCCCACTGATAACTATTCCGTCTTTTGTTACAATTGGAGGAGAATCAAGAGCAAGAGAATTAAAACCTGCAGCAATTCTTAAAACGCTCTCTTGTGCGTCTCTATCATTTTGATAGTCACGATCATTTACACTTTTACCATCTCCAGTAGTCGGGAAACCTTGAGTTGGAGTAAAAGTCGTTTCATCATGACTTGCAGTAGGGGCATCTGCTTCTACTATTTTGTAGTGACATTTAATTTTTCTCCCGTCTGGTAAAGTGACAGTCTTTTTTCTCCCTGTAGCACTTCTTGATGTTTCATATTTTTTGCGGATATCAGAAATCCCGGTATTCCTTGACAAATCTTCATTCTGTGATATAATCGAGCTAGAGGTATGAAGCGTTTCGGACGTTTGCTCAAGGTCTTTTGGCATTGAAGTGTCTGCCCTTTGCCTGTAAGCTGTAACAAGCGATAGGTCTCCTTTTCTAGCCCTGAACTGCATGATTAAATTAATGCCGTTTTCTACTTCCTCAACAAATCTTATGACATCATTGTTTTCGTGCTTTTTTGGTTCCTTGGTTATATTATTTGTATTATTCACTATATCTGCAATTTTTTCTAAATCACTTAATTTCAGATAATGGTTAGGCTTTGCCATTACGTGTCTAATTTCACCACTATCAAGAATAATCCTATTTACATTTTTACCCGTTTTATTTTTTATTCTTTCTTTGGCTTCGCTTATTACAGGACCTAAACTAATCCTACGGTTTTCACTTGTATTTATTGCGTCATTCAAAAATTGTTTAAACTCCTCCTTTGTTGAGGTTTTTAATTTTTTAGCATTCTGATTTCCCAGCATCGCTTTGCTTCTGTTTTCGTATTCATTCCCATTTGACAAATCTTCATTCTGTGATATACTTGAATCGTCAGGGGAACTTGACGGATTGACACCTTGTTCATTCTGAACTTGCTGAGTGTCAGCGTTATCGGCTACGGGTTCTTTCCGTACAGTGCCGTCGTGCGAAGTTTTGACTTCATTGTTGCCAGGGTTCTTATAAAGGATTCTGGCAATTTTTTTTGCTATCTGATTAAGTCTTTCTTCATGTGTTGAAATAGAAATATGCATATTACCCCTATCAATCACAACAGACATTATGCTTTTTACCTTGTTATTCTTATTAAAAGTTTTTACATATAATTTTTCACCATTTTTAGTCTGTCCGATTACATTAGGGTTTTTCAGAGTTTCCAGTATTGGAGCAAGTAAATCTTTTCTGTTTTTTTTCTGCAATTTTCTAAACTGAATTTCTCCAAGTGTCACTTTTTCAATAGGGCTGTCCACTCCTTTGGAGAAAAGTCTATCGTAATTCTCTTTTGTAAAATCCAATTCTTCTGGCATATCAACACTTTTAGACTTCAAAAAATCTATAAGTTCTTTCTGCTCTTTCGTTAAATCAGACGAGGCATCTCCATTTTTGCCACTCCCGTTTTTTTCAGCTTTTACATCTTTTGTATTTACTTTTTTTCTACTTTCTATTTTATCATTCAGCTGGGAAACATAATCACTCAATTCTTTTACAAAAGGAAGAGGCCTTCCATTTTTATCTGAAAATCTATCCCGATTTTCAAGGACAAGATCTAAAAGCTCTTCCGAACTCATGCAGTTTTCAGCCTTTCTTTTGAGAGCTGCTATAGAGAGCTTAGCTCCACGAGAATTGCTCTCATACTTGGGACGCCATTTACCCGGTGCAATTTTAATATATTTTTTTTCTTTCCATTCTCGAATTGTTCCAATGGGTAAGCCTTTGCCACCTTTTGCAAAACTTTCAGCTTGTAAAAGAGATTTTTTTAAATCTTTTCTGTCTTCTTCAAGCCCCATTAAATGTTCAAGGATTTTCCTTTTGAAGTAATCAAGTTTATCATCTTTCATTGTATACCCCGAAAATGAAATTTAAAAATAAAAACGCCGGTTTCTCCTAGCAATTGCTATAAGTAACCGGCGTTCACTTTTGTGTAACAACCTATATAAAGATATGATTATGTCCGTCGTCCATTATACGTTACATATTCTCGCATTTCAATAACGAACACTTTTGAATATAAAAATTCCCTCTCCCATCAAAGCAACACCAAGATTTGGCCACATTCCGTCCGAATCTGGCATCATTTTCAGCTTTAATTTTCGCTTTAAATTCTTCGTCCATTGGGTGTAGGTCATTCATGATATTATCTACGTTCATTTTTACAAGTTCTTTAACACTGAGTATATTTTTTTCATTTGCTTTATTATAGGCGACAGCCTCATTGTAAAACTTTTCCCTCATATCTTTTGCTTTATCTACATTGTTTCTTGCCTCATCCATGAGTTTAAGATAGTCTTGTATTTTTTGTTCACAATCTTCCTTGGATTTCATCCCTTTGGAAGAAAGGTAAGTTAGACAAGCCCTTCGTGTATCAGTAAGTTTTTTCAGGTTTTTATTAAAACGCTTTATACAGTCTTTTGAATCTGATATAGCATCATCTAGCCTTTTTTCCTCATATTCCATGGCATGAACTATTTGGGTGAAATCCTTCGTATAACGATTGATGTACAAGTTCATATGTTCCAACTCTTTATAAAGGTCTGCATCTGCCCCTAAAAAGTCTACCGACTTGTCTTTGTAATTTTTTTTGAATTTTACACTGATTTCTTTTAATCGTTTTTTCTGAT
>CALXOI010000119.1 GCA_944389965.1 uncultured Treponema sp. | reverse complement strand
ATCCTTGTCCGTCAGCAGGACGATAAAAAGGCAGCGGTAGAAACAGAAACAGCTGTCCTCAAAAACAGTGTTAATCTGTTTATTCCTGCCCAGCGCCGCAAGTACCTGAAAGCGTTGGAAAAACAGATGAATGATTTTGCTGAGTGTCTCGCTTTTGAACAGGCAGCCGCCGTCCGGGATGAAATTGCCGAAGTAAAAGCCCGGTACGGCAGCTGATGTTTTATTTACTTCAACTCAAACCATGCCGCCGGGCAGGGCTTGCCCACTGTTGTCTGGAGTTTTACCAGCCAGTTCCGGGCAACGCCTTCATTTCCGAAAACCAATGCACCTGACAACAGATTTGATTCCGTTTCCACAACAAGTCGCAGATAAGTGCCGTCTTCCAATGTTCTGGCCGTAACCGTCCACGTTCCGGAATTTTCCTGTTCCGGAGTGAGTACGGCGTTTCCTGCAGAAACAGCTTCTTTGCTGCCAATGTGCAGCGTTGTCCGGGGAACCGTCTGCCGGTACGGCTTCGGTGGTGAATCCTGCGGAAACAGACGGCGGGCGGCAAAATCGGCGGCGGCTTTGCCCTGTTCCAGTGCGGCCGGAACAATTCCCCATGTAACACCGTCAAATTCGGCACAATCTCCGGCTGCAAAAATATCCGGGTCATTAGTTGAGGTTTCCTCATTGATTACAATACCCCGGTTGCAGGTAATACCTGCGTCTTTTGCAAGTGTGACATTGCTTCTGATTCCCATGGAATACAATGCTGTTTCTACATCCGGTCCGCAGACTTTTTCAAGAACCTGGGCTACAGTACCGCCGGCAAAACCGGCGGTGTCAACGGATGCCCCGGTATGGATTATCAGGCCTTCTGATTCAAGATAGGTGCGGAGAAGTTCCGATGCTGCAGAATCCAGTTGCCGGGGCAGCAGTCTACCGGCGGTTTCAATGACGTGTACCTGTTCTGTCCCGGCGGTCTTCAGTGCCCGGGCAGCTTCCAATCCCAAAAGGCCGCCACCCAATACAGCAGCACTCCGGGAATGGGTAGCAATCCGTTCTTTTATTTTTACCGCATCTTCCAGCGTCCGCAGGGCAAATACAGAACCGGCGGCCGGGCTGGTACTGTCCGGCATACCGGGCGTAAACGGAGACGAACCGGCAGCAATAATCAATACATCATACGGAACAGTAACGGTATTACCGGATTGCAATACCTGCAGGGTCTTGTGTTCCCGGTCGATGTGTTCAACTTCTGCCGGTGCAGTTATCGTAATGCTGTTTGATGCAAACCATGCTGCATTATGAATTACCAGCTGCTCTGCTGTTAATGTACCGGCAACAAATTCCGGCAGCCGTATCCGGGAATAATCCGGCGGTACTTCCCGGGTGATAATCGTAACCGCAAGTTCTGTAGCCGGATGAAGTTTCCGCAATTCTGTGGCGGCAGCAATACCTGCCGGTCCGGCACCGATAATGACAATCTGTTTCATAAAAAGCTCCTGTGTATCTGTCTGTTCTCTTGACGCAGACAGATGATATATCTATTCTAATATAATGCGGTGTACATTTCTAGGTACCGGAACAAGTCATGGGATTCCGGTGATTGCATGTGCCTGTCCCTGCTGCCGGTCAACAGATTCCAGGGACAAACGGTTCCGTTCCAGCTTCTGGATTACCGATTCCGGCGGATACGGCCATGCGCCTGTTTCAATTCTTATTGATATTGGTCCCGATTTCCGGTTGCAGGCACTGAAATTCAAAATAACCAGTCTTGATGCGTTGCTGCTGACTCATGGTCATGCAGACCATCTGAACGGACTCGACGACATCCGTATTTTTTCCCGTATCAGTTTCCGGGAACAGACCGCCGGTAAGCCCGGACCGGCGGTGCAGGGAATCCCGGTGTACGGGGATTCTGAAACATTGAAAGATATACACAACCGTTTTTCGTATATATTCCAGCCGGTAATGGAGGGTGGCGGTAAACCCAAGATTCACCTGGAAGATTGCCGGCACTTTTCCGCAGAACACCCTTTAAAACTGGGCCGGCTCAAGTTTGTACCGGTGCCCATGAAGCATGGTTCCCTGGATACTACCGGATGGATTGTTTCAAACGGTTCAGCCGCTGTTGCATATCTGACCGACTGTAATTATATTCCCCCGGAAACCATGGAATTGTTGACCCGGTACCGGAATCTGGAACATCTGGTTATAGACGGACTGCGGGAACGGCCCCATTCAACCCATTTGTCTTTTTTGGAAGCACTGGAATACGGAGCAGAAACCGGTGCCCGGCACATCTGGCTTACCCATATCTGCCACGATATGAAACACCGGGAAATACAGAATTATATTGCCGGCAAACTGGCTTCTGTTCCCGGACTGGCACCGTTGACTGCCGGCGGCCGCACTGTTGAACCTGCGTATGACGGTCTGACATTCATGGTATAAAACAGCCGGTTGACGGAACCACCACGTTGAGGAACCTGCAATGCGGCGGAACTATCACATCGCAGACTGCAACATGACGGTTCCGCACCAGGCGGATAACCAGCCGGTTTCCGGTTGACACCGGGGAATCGGGTGTGTTTAGATTGTTCCTTCATATACAAGCAGATGCGCTCCGTCTATAGTGACCGCAAGCCCTGACTCCAGTTTTTTTGTAGCACCTGCCGCATTAGTGAGCCATACCAGATCTGGATTTGTCATGCAGAGAACAGAATCCGGTAATTCTGAATTCCCTTCTACAATGACACCGGCAACCATACGGAGAATCGGTATGTAATCCGGGGTAAGAGAAGGACATACCAGTATTTCGCCGCCCCGGTGTTTCAAAAGATTCAATGCATCAAGGGGAGAATCTGCTCTGACAATTTTTCCGCTGGCTTTCGGTGCATCCTGCCGGGCAAAACCACCGCCGGTTCCTCTGATGAGGACCGTACCTACGAGTAAAACCCGCACGGTGTTCAGCATTAACGGACTGAACAGCGGGATACCGGCAGCCAGTACAATCCGGTCTGAAATCTGTACGGCACCGGCATCAAGCGCTGTTTTTATCGCATTCTGAATCATTTCGTTGGAATCATCGGCAACTTTTGTATGAAGCGGGGCAACACCCCAGTACAGCATCAACTGGCGGGCAACCACCGGATCAGGAGTAACCGCAATAACTGTCTGTTCCGGGCGGTAACGGCTTATCATCTGGGCTGTGTGCCCTGACAATGTGGGGGCAATGATAACCATAGCCCGTACATCCCGGGCGGTGGTATACGCATTCCGTGCCATAATATAACCAATGTTTCCCGTGTGCTGCAAATCTTCAGCCATATCTTCCCGGTTCATTTTTGTACAGAACTCCGGGGCGTCTTCAACAGTGACGGCAATCCGTGCCATTGTTTCAACGGCAGCAACCGGATATGCGCCGTTTGCGGTTTCCCCGGATAACATAACAGCGTCAGTCCCGTCAAAAATCGCGTTTGCCACATCAGTCAGTTCCGCCCGGGTCGGACGCGGGTTCACTATCATGGAATCGAGCATCTGGGTTGCGGTAATAACCGGTTTGCCCAAGCGCCGGCATATTCCGATAATGTGTTTTTGTATCAGTGGGATTTTTTCTGTAGGCATCTGCACGCCCAAGTCACCCCGGGCAACCATGATACCGTCGGCTGCCGCAGCAATTTCTTCAATATTAGTGACGCCTTCTTCGTTTTCAATTTTAGCAATTATTTTTGCACGGGAGCCCAGGGAATCAAGGTACCTGCGGATTTCGTGGATTTCCGACGCAAAGCTGACAAAACTTGCGGCAACAAAATCAATTTCCTGTTGCACTCCAAACTGTAAATCAGCCTTATCCTGTTCATTGATAATCGGCAGCATAGCGTGCAGACCGATTAAATTAACGTTTTTCCTGCTGCCAATTGCACCGGTATTTTTTGCCGTACAGGTAACAGTTTCGCCGTCAGTGGAGACAACATCCAGCTCCAGCAGACCGTCAGCAATCAGTATTTTTACACCGGGAACAGCTTTTTTCGGCAGTTCTTTCCATGTAACTGAAAGGCGGGCAGGCTGCCCGTTTTGTACTGCCGTTGTTTCAGCCGCATCAACGGTAACCAGTACGGTGTCCCCGGCGTTTATCGTGACGGTTCCGCCGCCGGTTGCCATCCCGGTTCTGATTTCCGGGCCTTTGGTATCCAGAAGCAAGGCTACCGGTTTACCGCATTTTGCAGCAGCCCGTTTAACCCGATCCATAGCAGTTTTGTGTGATTCATGATTTCCGTGGGAAAAATTAAACCGGGCGATATTCATCCCTGCGGCAATCAACTGTTCAACCAGCGCATCAGAATCAACCGCCGGTCCCATTGAGCATACAATTTTAGTTTTCCGTGTAAACATATTCATAATAATAGCGATTACGGCACATCCGTCAAGGGGACAAAATGGATTTGCAGATACGTTTTACCGGTAAGCATCAGCCGGCAGATTCATCTGCAACCGTAAAATCATTTCACCGGATTTTATAAAGAAATATTCAAATTCAACTATGAAACAAAAAAATCCAGCAAAGACCGTGTTTCCGTAAAAATTCCGAATACACTAATCAAAGTAAAGAATTTCCGGGAGCAGGAATACAGTGATTTAGTCCGTTGACAGAAGATTTTCCCAAACCGCCGGTTCCATACAACTGATACGGATGAAACCGGCTGATACAGCCGGCTGATGTTTGAAGCAGCCGGTACTCCGGGAACTGAGGTTGCGGCATATTATATCCTGATATGTTTTACTATGCCCGTCTGCAGCAGCGCTCCGTGGGTTGCGCTGCTGCATATTACATCCTGCCGGTTTTTTTTTTCCGCATCAGGAAAAAAAGCACAAGCAGAGGATGCTGATTCCCCCGCCAAAGAAAAACGCAGACGGCAGCCACCTGTCAGACAATGCTCCAAATACAAGGTTTGTTCCTACCGCAACGCAGTTCATAATCATGGAATTGATGCTGAGCGCTGTGGCACGGTGTGCTGTTTTTATCCGTCTGTTCTGCAGTTCTGTCTGGAACGGTTGGAAAAGTGTATCAGAAACCCGCAGTGTTAAAACCGCAAGAACAGAAAAAAATCCGTTTTGAGTCAGCGCAAGTACCAGACACGACACCGCAGGAAGTCCACAGAAAAGCAAAAATGACCGGTTGATTCCCATCCGTCCGGTGACCCCGGAAGAAAGCGTGCCGGACATTCCTGCTGTTGCAGCAATAATGTAAACCAGTCCGATGGTGGAACTCCTGAGACCGCAACGTTCATATTGCAGCTGGTTTAAAAATACGGTGATTGTCTGATGGGTTTCTGATAAAAAAGCGGCAGCGATAAGAGACAAAAGTAGCCGACTGTCTTTTAATGTTTCCCCCACTGTCTGAATGAAATCTGTACGGTTGAGTTTACCTGCGTTTGGATGTTTTACTTCTGTTATGCCAAAAGAAAGCAGGGCAGCGGCACCATAACTGATAGCTGTCAGAAACCCCGCCAGCGGATAATTATCCTGTATAACAAGAGCATATAAAACAGCTGCAGTCACCAGTCCTGCCATACCCATACCGTTGTACATCCCAAAAGCGTGCTGGCTGTTTTTTCCTTTGCAAGACAAGTAAATAATACTGGAATCTACACCGGAAAGCCCCGACAACACAACACTGAGTATAAGCCGCTCCAGAAGGAATCCGGAAAAATCTGACGCTTTCCAAAAAACGAGTTTTGATACAAAATACAGGCAGGAACAGAACACCATTGTTGTGCGGTAACCGATTCTGTCTGCCACGGTACCCCAAGGAATTTCTAACACAATGAGTGCCGCAAGAGAAATACTTTCAATAACCGTAATTTGAAAAACACTGATACCCTGTGCTAACCGGTACAACGTTGCGGCCGGGGCATAAAACACCATGCCCTGAAAAAAAGCAATGGCATACATGATATATAAATTTCTTTTCATTGAGAGTCCTTTCTGTGTTTTTAAGCAAAACAGACAGCAATACCTTTTGCTGTGTCATAGAGTCAATCACAAAGGAGTGATACTTAAAAATCAGATTGGACAGCGCACCATGCAGTATTCCTTTTTTCCTAAAAATTACAGGATAAACAACCGGAGTATACGGCTATTATACGGTTATTTAATTGTATTTTGCAAGATTTTTTTAGCACAGGTTTTATTTACCTGCCGGATTGCCGGGTTCAAAGAAATTTGCAGAAAAATATTTTCTGTAATTTCACCATGGTTATTATGTGCTGCTATAGAATTTTTATCAGAATGAATAGTTTTTCATTCATTTCAGATTAAAAAAAACTTTGCCATACATATTTTTACCCTTCATCCGCACCGCAACCTATCCGTACCGGTGGATTACATCCAGAACATCCCCCAGATATGC
>CALXOI010000118.1 GCA_944389965.1 uncultured Treponema sp. | reverse complement strand
TCCCGGACTTGATATGCAAGAAGCATACCCATTTCGCTATAAAGATATTACAGATTGAGAAAAAAATCAAGCTGTGTTTTGTGTGTTTACGCTTTTAATTTTCTTTGCCAGCGTTAGAGGCGGTTTCCTGCGTTTGGGTTAGAGTGAAAAACAGGAAGAAACCCGCAAAGAGCCATTTTGCGGGCAGACGGATATGACCCGCCTTCAGATAGCTGATTCTCCCTGACCTTACGCAAGGTATTTCAAGAATCGGTTTTTATTCCTGACGTCTTAATCTTTTTGGAGAAAAATTATGAACTCAAATGGCAAATTTTCTGTTTGGAATTTCATAAAATCAAACTTAATGATTTATTTAAAAAGTCCCTAAAATGTATTTTTTATGCCATTTTTTGGGGCAAAAAAAACAAAACTTAACGATTCTTATTATCATTTATTTTTTTGTGGATAAGTAATGTATCTTAGGCTTTGTAAAAAACAGGATACGGCTGGAAATAAATCTGTTAAAATGACTGTATCGGCTGGGTACCCGGCGGTTAGTGCGGAAAAAATTCTAAGAGTACGTATAAATTATACTTAAATTATGCTGTAGGCATAATTTGTTTCAGTTTGTTGTCACGCTGTTTTCAGAAGACGGTTTCTTTTCTGTAATTCTGATAGAACAGCGTTCGTCTTTTTCGGTAAAAATCAACAGCCGCTGGTTTTCAGGCTCTGATACAACAGTTCCGCTGCCTGTAAATTCCACATTCCATCCGGCGGGATACCATTCAGCTGGAACAAATATTTCTGTGGCATCCTGGCTATTTGTATTGCTGCGGGCAGGCTTTGCATTCCACTCAAACGTGAATACAGGATGATGTCCCGGAACCCATATTTGCCTGACTGCGCTACCGTTAACGGCTGCCGGATATGGCCGGAGGAAAATAACTGAATTTTGCTGTACCGGACATTCATGGGTGGCATCACCCGATGACTCTGATTTGTTTTCAGTCAATTCTGTAGTGGACGGAGCGTTTTTTTTTCTAAACCCAGAACCCGGCGGTTCTTCCAGTATCAGAGAGCCGCACAATGCTTCAACTGCCTGTAACACGGTTCCGTTTTCCCGGACTGATGCGGATACCGGATATATCCCGATTACCGGCAGTCTTTCCGCCTGTGCGGTTGCCAATGCCTGCCGCAACTGTTCCGTATAATCAGCGTTTCCGGTGTTTTCTGCTGTTTCCCGGGTGACGGATTCCTGCCTTTTGCTGCTTCTGGTTGGAGCAGGCACTCTGTATACAGGAATAATTTTTACGGATTCCGCGTCAATTCCTGCAATGACGCCGCCTTCTTTTTCCGCGGTTTCCTGTTGTTCCAATGTCGCAGGAGAACCGGTTACCCAAAGACTGCGGAGTCCGGTTACTGTCGGTTCAGGAAAAAAAAGGAAGTGGCTGTGTTTCTTTTGGAATGCGCCGATATATTTTTTATGAAACGGTTTTATGAACTGCTCTGAAATCTGCTGAAAGCCGCCATTTTGTACAAAATAGTCTGTTTTATCCAGTTCTGCCGAACTATTGCTATCTTGATGCCAGACTCCACTTTGCAGCCACGGGCATTCCTCCTGCGGTCTAAAAATGGATGTTCCTGCAGGAATCAGATATTCGGAAGCCTGAAACAATCCCCCGATTTTACCTCCTGTTTTTTTGCAGGTTGCAGGCATACCTGATGCGACTTTCATCCATTCAAAAGGTGTTAGCTGATATTGAGCAGGTGTCAGGAGTGATGCATGAACCGGGTGTGTTTTGTCCAGGTCCAATATGCCGATAAACCCGGGATGACTACCAGATATACACCCGAATCCGATAACGGCTTTACAGTCTTTAATCCGGCGGGCTGTATGTTTCATTGCTTCGATATACCGGAACTGCAGATATTCCTGTATTGAGAGTCCGTCAACCCGCAGCTGGGGAGCAAATGTTGATCCTCCCCAGAATAATGTATACATAGTTGATGTAATATAATTCCAGTAACTGGTCAAAATGTTTCCCGGTATTTTATCTGCTGTAGCATTTGCAATTTCTTTCCACCGGGCAGCTGCCTTATCCGGATCGATACCGGCTGCTTCCAGTGTCCACGCCGGTGCACAGGATTTTGCCGCCGGTGTATGCCAGAGACCGATAACCGGTTCTATAATAATGAAAAGATTATATTGCTCAGCTTTTCTTAAAAGAAGCCGAAGCTGCGCCAAATATTCTTCGTCATACAGTTCCGGTCCTGCGTGTTCCACTGCGTTCCATGCGATACAGAACCGCAACAGTGTTATACCTTGTCTCTGCATCAGCAGAAAAAATGAATCCGCTTCTTCTACAGAAAACGGCAGCCAAGCCGGGGAATCCGGTTTTTCCGGCGGGATATGTACGGTATATCCTCTGAAAATACGTTGCCGGTGACTGGCATCATAAATAATTCCATCCTGTACATAAAAAGACGCTTCATGTTTCACTGTGCTGTCTCCCGCCTGTAGTGTGTTGTATAACAATAACTATAAACAAAATAAGACCACCTGCGGAATGATATTTCCGACTGGTGGTCTGCTCGTGAGAAAAGCAACTGATTTTATTCAGTTAAGATTTTTATTACCTGTGCTTTGTCCGTTGTATTCAGAATTTCCTGACGCTTTTCTGCACTCTTAAACAGCAGACTAACTTCTGCAAGAAACTGCAGATGTGGTCCTGTTTTGTTTACAGGTGATAGGGTCATAATAAAAATACGGCAGGGTTCCTGATCCAATGAATCGAAATCGACAGGATGATCAGAAACTCCGATGCATGCAACAAGATCGGAAACCGTATCTGTTTTTCCATGGGGAATAGCGATACCGTGTTTCATGCCTGTAGACATTTTCCGTTCCCGATCAAGTACACATTCCCGTGCAGCATCTTTATCTGTTACCTTACCTGCGGAAATAAGAATATCCAGCATCTCATCAATAATTTCTTCTTTTGTTGTTCCTTTAAGATGCAGGTTTACGGTGTCTGGTGTTAATACAGTTTGTAAGTTCATACGTTTAGTTTAGGGTTTGTTGCTTGAAAAGTCAAGGAAAAAATGCAGTGAAAATGTATTTTTTCTCTGTGTTTTCTGTTACAATGTAACTATGAATAAATCAGAAAAATTATGCGCTGACATCCGCCGGATTGCAAAACATGAGCGGATGGAACATAGCGGGAATTATAATGGTATCAGGGTTTGTGAACAGGCGGCAGAAGCTTTCCGCAAAAGTATTTCTGGTTTAGGAAACTTGCCTGCTTCCATTGCTGCATACTGGTTGGACACCTATATCTATCCTGTACCTTGTCCCAATGACCTGCCCGATACCACCCGAATTGACTGGCTGTCGTCTGCCTTGGAACTGCTGGATGGGGATGACAGTAGTTCCGGTTGTTTTACTTCAGATGACTGGGTTGCTTTCCGGGATATGGTTAATGCGGAAGCAGAAGAGCTTCCGCTTCCGGTTTTATCATCTCTGATGAGCATGATTATGAATCACGGTGCATTATAATCTGCAATGAATGGATTATACCGTAACTGTACCCTGTGTCCCCGGAATTGTGGGGTTGACAGGAGTAACGGCCCCGCCGGTTTTTGTTGCGAAAGCTCTGGTATCCGGGTCGCATCTGCATGTCTGCATTTTGGAGAAGAGC
This sequence comes from uncultured Treponema sp., assembly GCA_944389965.1. GTDB lineage: Bacteria > Spirochaetota > Spirochaetia > Treponematales > Treponemataceae > Treponema_F. The sequence goes on along the minus strand of CALXOI010000118.1, from coordinate 2,783 downwards.
CGCCGGTAACGGCCGGGGGCGGTTCTGGAACGATATTTCTAACAGGATGTAATCTGCGTTGTGCTTTTTGCCAAAATTATCAGATTTCCCAGCAACGGATGGGTGCTGATTTATCTCCGGCTGAATTTGTGGAAATATGTCTGAAGTTGCAGGCAGCAGGGGCTGAAAACATCAATATTGTAACCGGCAGTCATGCCGTTCCTGCGCTGGCGGAAGGAATCCGTGCAGCAAAAGATTCAGGGCTGAAAATTCCTGTCTGCTGGAATTCTTCTGCGTATGAAAAACCTGAAACGCTGGAGCTGTTGTCGGGTTTAGTGGATATTTGGCTGCCTGACTTAAAAACCTTGGATTCCCGCTTGAGTGGAGCTGTTTTTGCCGCAGCCGATTATCCGGAGCAGGCAAAGAATGCCGTGTTATATATGCTGGATAATGCTCCGCTCAAACTGGAGCCGGTTTCCGGCAACCGGAACGGGATGGCATATCAGGAAAAGATGGTATCCGGTGTAATTGTTCGCCATCTGTTTCTGCCGGGCAGGCTTGAAGATACTGTTGCTGTATTAGAATGGCTGAAATCCCATGCTGATGGTAAAGCATATATTTCTTTAATGTCCCAGTACACACCGGTTCCGTTTCAAGATTCTCCGGCTGAATCTGTCCGGCGGTGCACAGCATTAAAAGCGTTTGACAACAGGCTTGTTTCCCGGCAGGAATTTGCGGATTTGCAGGATATTCTGGAAGCGTTCGATTTCCAATACTTGTTTTATCAGGAACTGGAACAAAGTACGGAATGGCTGCCGGATTTCACTAGGCTGCAACCTTTTTCAAACAAACTCGCCCGCCCGGTCTGGCATTGGGCATCCGGTTTTATTGATTGAATCCGGAATCGGCAAAAGTCTAAACCGTTTTACATTTTTTACACAACAGCAGAAAGTTGTGGTATACTGGTACCATGAAAACACCTGAGATTACAATTCCTATATTGACAGGAACAGCTGTTCCGCTGGGGGCGCTGAAAACGAAGCATAGCTGTGGTTCCGGAGAATATCCTGATTTAGTACCTTTCGCTGCTTTTTGCAAAAAAGCAGGTCTCAAACTGATACAGTTATTACCGGTGAACGATACCGGTACCGAAAGTTCTCCGTACAGTGCTTTGTCAGCCTTTGCACTTCATCCGCTGTACATCAGTATTGAATCCCTTCCCGAATATCAATCGGTTCCGGCTTCAATAAAAAAAGCAGTAAAAAGTCTTCACGCTGTTCATGATGATGCCCCTCGGTTCCATTACCGGAATCTCCGCCGGGATAAACTTGCTGTTCTCAGGCAGATTTATGATGTTGCCGGCTGTACCGCCGCCTCAGACGTCCGCACGCCGGGAACGGCGCTGTATGAATGGGCTTCCGGTAACCCGTGGCTTCCAGAATACGCTGTATTCATGGTATTAAAACAGCAGTTTCAGGAAGCGTCATGGAAATCCTGGCCGGAAAAATTCCGGCGGATGACGGCTGCCCGGATTCAGACAAGATGGAATGACAGTACACTGGCTGCGGATCACCTGTTTTATGTGTGGCTCCAGTATCGGGCTTATGAACAGTTCAAACAGGCGGCTGATGCGGTTGCAGAAAAGGGAATACTGCTGAAAGGTGATATTCCGATTATGATGAATGAAGATTCTGCAGATGCCTGGGCACACCCTGAATTTTTTGATGATACACTCCGTGCCGGTTCTCCGCCTGATGGTTCGAATCCTTCGGGGCAAAACTGGGGATTTCCTGTTTACCGGTGGGATAATCTTGCCCGGAAAAAATATTCCTGGTGGAAACAGCGCCTTGTCTCTGCCGCCCAGTTTTATGATGCTTACCGGATAGACCATGTATTAGGGTTTTTCCGTATCTGGGCAACTCCTGAACGGGAGTCGACCGCCATGCTGGGACGGACATTACCGGGGATTCCTGTTACCCGCGCGGAACTGACTGATGCCGGGTTTGATTCCGACCGTATCCGGTGGCTGAGCCAGCCCCATGTTCCCACCCGTGAAATTGAAGCCGTTAACAATAATGATTATCTGGGTACCCACGGACTGCTGCATAAAGTAATGGACCGGCTGGGGGATGAAGAACTGTGGCTTTTTAAAAAAGAAATTACGGGAGACAGGGACATTCTTGAACGGCGGGATATTCCTGATCCGGTAAAGCTGCGGCTGTCGGAATTCTGGCGCAACAGAACCCTGCTGGAAGTGGCTGAAGATGAATTTGTACCTCTGTGGACATACCGGGATACTACAGCCTGGCAGTCTCTCTCCGAAGAGGAGCGGGAGCGTCTTGAGCAGATAATCAGCGGTATTCATAAAAGGCAGGAGTTGCTGTGGGAAAAACAGGCCCGCAAATTGCTGGGTGAATTAACTTCTGCAACAGATATGATTGCCTGTGCGGAGGATTTAGGGGCAAACCCAGAATCCGTTCCCCGTGTGCTGGGTGATTTGTCTATACTGCGCCTGTGTGTTGTACGCTGGTGTCGGGACTGGGGCGCTCCGCAGCAGCCGTTTGTTCCGCTGGATACGTACCCTGAAAACAGTGTGGTGACTTCATCGGTGCATGATTCTTCTACGCTCCGGTTGTGGTGGCTGACCGAACCGGATGCCGGTGATTTTTACCAGAATTTTCCTCCGGTTGGGGAAGGTGCTGGTTCCGTTCAGCCGGGAGTATATACACCGGAAACGGCCCGGTATTTGTTGCGGACAATTGCACAGACATCAGGCCGGTTTTGCGTGCATCCGGTTCAGGATT
>CALXOI010000117.1 GCA_944389965.1 uncultured Treponema sp. | reverse complement strand
GCCTACTGCGATTTCCCCAGTGAACACTGGAGCCGTATCCGCACCAACAATGTCATTGAGAGGCTGAACCGGGAGATTCGCCGCCGCACCCGTGTGGTGGGCAGTTTCCCGGATGGTAACTCTGCCCTGATGCTGGTCTGTGCAAGGCTGCGCCATGTGGCAGGCACCCAGTGGGGCAACAAAAAGTATATGAATATGAAGCACCTGGAGGATGCCCTTGAGGACGCCTCCATTGCCGGCTGACTTCATTTATACCAGGATCTGCAAACCAATTTGCGCAAAATTCTTGACACTACCGATTGGAGCTGGATTACGTTTTTTCTGAAAGTACCGGTAATTTATGTTCTTTTATGAACAGCTACAGTATGGTATTCGGATTCTCCACTGGAGTCTTATCCTGATAAATGTCTTTTGCTCCGTTTTACAATATTTGGTACCGGGGTCCTGTCGGGGAATCGTGGACAGGACATTGAATTGGGATGCTGTACCGGCATCAGTTTTTTCAGAATTCAATTCAGGTATATAGAATTGTACCTCAAAACGGCAGTAGTTTTAGGAGGTACAATTCAAACTTCTGTGTTTTTTTTATAAAACTCCGTTTACTGTCTTTTCCAAAAAACGAAACTGTAGTAAAATTACCAAAATGAAGTAAAACTGTTGGATAACAGTTTATTTTGGTCTAATGTTGTCTGGAGAAAATATGGATACTGTTAATCTCTTTTTTCAGCAGTTAATAAACGGACTTTCGCTGGGGAGTATTTACGCATTGATAGCCCTTGGGTATACAATGGTATATGGGATTGTAAAGCTAATCAATTTTGCCCACGGTGATATTCTGATGATAGGTGCGTATGCAGGATTTTTCGTACTGTCAGCTTGGGGAGTTAATCCTGTGAGTATGACCATTGCATTCATTTTTGCAATGATTGTCTGTGCTATTCTTGCTGTGATTATTGAGCGGTTTGCATACCGGCCCCTGCGCTCCGCTCCCCGGTTAAATTCTTTGATAACGGCTATTGCTATATCGCTTATTCTTCAGAATGGAGTCCGTGTTCTTCCGTTTATCGGACCGAATCCCCGGCAATATCCGACTATGGATACGGTGAGTCTTGATTTTGGCGTTTTTTCCATATCAAATATTCAGCTGATTGTTATCATTCTCTCGGCAGTTTTAATGCTGATTTTAAATTATATTATCAATTATACTAAAACCGGTAAGGCGATGCGTGCTGTATCATTCGATTTGCAAGCGGCAAGTCTTATGGGAATTTCTGTAAATAAAACGATTGCATTTACATTCGCGTTGGGTGCCGTACTGGCTGCTGCCGGTGGTGTCCTGTACGCCACTGCTTATCCTCAAATTGCGCCGACAATGGGAACCATGCCGGGATTAAAAGCTTTTGTGGCAGCGGTTCTTGGCGGAATCGGATCTGTACCGGGTGCTATGCTTGGCGGTTATATTTTAGGGATAGCTGAAACAATGACAAAAGGTTTTTTATCATCACAGTTTGCGGATGCGATTTCATTTTCTATCTTAATCATCATTTTATTAGTAAAACCGACTGGTATTATGGGTGAAAAAATACGGGTAAAGGTCTGATATGAAAACAACTGTTTTGAAAAATATATTGATACCAGGTTGCGTAGCTGTCGCCGCCGTAGTGATTCCCGGGTTTTTAATTTTTCTTGGAATAATTGATGCTTATACTGCACAGATTATTACTCTTGCCGGTATCAATGCGATCATGGCTGTCAGCGTCAATGTTGTTTGCGGTATTACCGGACAGCTTTCGTTGGGACAGGCCGGATTTATGGCAATCGGTTCTTATACAACAATTCTTTTAACACAGACTGTAGGATTACCAATGCCAATCAGTATTGTTGCCGCTGCATTAATCACCGTTCTGTTTGGTATTTTAATCGGCTTTCCAACGTTGAAATTGCAGGGTGATTATTTGGCAATTGTAACCCTCGGTTTTGGTGAAATTATACGGGTTATTCTGGTAAATTTAAAATCGTGGACAGGCGGTGCCAATGGGTTGCGTTTTACAACAATTCTGGCTGCCCGGGCTGATTATGCATATTTCTTAATTATCGGGATGCTTGTATGTATTATCATCCTGCTTCAGAATTTTATCCGTTCCTCATATGGTCGGGCAATTCTTGCTGTCCGGGAGGATGAAATTGCTGCCAATTCCAGCGGAATAGATGTGTTTAAATATAAAATGATCGGCTTTGCTGTTGCCTCGTGCATTGCCGGAATTGGCGGTGCTCTGTATGCTCCGTTTATTGGTTTTGTAAAACCAGATTTAGCTTCTTTTAACCGGAGCATCGATTATTTAATTTTTGTAGTTCTCGGTGGAATGGGTTCGATTACCGGTTCCATTATTGCTGCCTTTGTACTAACGTACTTGCAGGAATTCCTGCGTTTTTTGCAGGATTACCGGTTGCTGATTTATCCGCTGATTTTAATTTTTGTGATGCTTTTCAGACCGCAGGGTTTGTTGGGAATGAAAGAATTATCATTTGTAAAGACATGGGATAGTCTGGTTGCTTTTGTTCAGCAAAAAAGGGCTTTGCGTAAAGGTAAAGGTTCCGTGGAAAAATCCGCTGTAAAAAAGGAGAAGACAGATGAATAACAACGATAGAAAATTATTGCTGCAGGCAAATGAAATATCGATTGTATTCGGTGGACTTCGGGCTGTCAGTGATTTTTCGTGTGAATTGTATGAAGGAGAATTGGTTGGACTGATTGGTCCGAATGGAGCCGGTAAAACAACCGTTTTCAATATGCTGTCAGGGATTTATGTTCCGACAGAAGGCGAAATCAATTTTTGGTCACGGGACGGCAGACTCCACCGGGCATCAAAAATGACTCCAGCACAATTAAACCGTATCGGTATCGCCCGGACTTTTCAGAATATCAGATTATTCGGACAGTTATCTGTTGCAGATAATGTCCGTATTGCGCTGCATTCCCGCCGTTGCGTATCCCCGTTTGATGTGCTGTTTCGTACTCCCCGGTTCCGGCGGGATGAGCAGGTGATGACAGAAAAAGTTGACGAATTACTTCACCTGTTTAAAATTGAAGGCAAAAAGGATGATTTGGCAGCAAATCTTCCGTATGGAGAACAACGGAAGCTGGAAATTGTCCGTGCGATTGCAGCCCGGCCGTCCCTGTTACTGCTGGACGAGCCGGCAGCCGGGATGAATCCCCAGGAAACCGACGAGTTGATGAAGCTGATTGCATTTATTCGTAAAGAATTCAATTTGACAATTCTATTGATAGAACATGATATGCATCTGGTAATGGGTATTTGTGAACGGATTATGGTTCTTGATTATGGCCGGATTATTGCATCCGGTACACCGGAAATGATTAAATCAAATCCTGAAGTTATAAAAGCATATCTGGGTACTGAGCTGCCGGTTGCGGAGGAGGCATAATATGCTGACAGTTACTGATTTATGTGTATCATACGGAGCAATAAAGGCATTGCGGGGAATTTCTTTTGAAGTTAATGAAGGTGAAATCATTACCCTTATTGGGTCCAATGGAGCCGGCAAAACAACAACTCTTCATGCGACATCAAATATTGTAAAAAAGTCAGGTGGAAGTATCCTTTTTCAAGGAGAAGATATTTCCAATACTTCCCCTGATATGATTGTACGCCGGGGATTAGTACAGGTACCGGAAGGTAGACGTATTTTTGCAAATCTGACAGTACGGGAAAATCTTGAAATGGGTGCGTATATCCGCAAGGATACTGCCGGAATAAAAAATGATATGGAAAAAGTATACGGACTGTTTCCCCGGTTGAAAGAACGGATAAAGCAGATTGCGGGGACGTTGTCTGGAGGTGAACAACAAATGCTGGCAATGGGAAGGGCGCTCATGTCAAATCCCCGGTTGTTGCTGTTGGATGAGCCGTCCATGGGGTTAGCGCCGATTCTTGTTGATGAAATTTTTTCTATAATTCAAGAAATAAATAAATCTGGTACAACCGTGCTTCTGGTGGAACAGAATGCATTCAAGGCTTTGTCTATTGCAAACCGTGCGTATATTCTGGAAACCGGTTTAATAACAAAGCAAGGGAATGCAGCTGATTTGATTACGGACAGTGCGGTAAAAAAAGCCTATTTGGGCGGTTAACTGTAAATGTATGGTGAAGCTTTAAGGAGGAATATATGATTGTAGCAAATGTCATGACTAGAAACCCCGTCTTTGTCTCGCCCGATATGTCTGTCAATGATGCCCGTGCATTGATGACCCGGGAAAAAATCGGAAAACTACCGGTTTTGGATAAAAATAACCGTCTGGTTGGAATTATAACTAAAAAGGATTTGGTGAAAGCGGGACCGTCAGCAGCGACAACTCTTGATATGTATGAAATCAGCTACCTGTTATCAAAATTGAAGGTAGAAAAAATAATGGAACGCAATGTGCTGACGGTGCAGCAGACGGAAGTTGTGGAAGAAGCCGCCCGGATTATGGCTGATTCTGACGTAGGATGCCTTCCGGTACTAAAAGGTGATTTACTGGTAGGTATTATTACTGAAACTGATTTATTCCGGGCATTTATTGATATGTTTGGAGCTCGTCACGAGGGAATCCGCGCTACATTCCAGCTTGAAGAAAAGCCAGGAATGCTCGCTGCTCTTGCCCAGGCTATTGCGGCACAGAACGGTAATATCGTATCTTTGGTTACTTTTGATGGTGATGATATGACAAAACGCCGTTGTACTTGTAAGGTTTTCGGTGTGGAAAAACAACAGATGGAAGATATTTTCGCATCATTGAAAGTTCAGGTGGAAGATCTCCGTTAAAATAATAAAACAGCCCGGTGTGATGTACCGGGCTGTTTTATTCAGTAGCGGAATAATCTGCTTATTTCGCTGTAATGGTGATTTGCCGGGCTTGAGTTTCAGGCCTTCTTGGAATATTGATAGTCAATACACCGTTTGCAAATTCAGCATCGACCTTTTCTACATCAATATCCTGTGGTAACGTAAACCTGCGGCAGAAAGAGGAGGAACGGCGTTCTCTGATGAGCCATTCTCCGTCTTTTTCTTCTTCTTTTTTTTCTTCTTTCTTTGAAGAAATTGATAAAACCCTGTCTTTCAGGTTAATATCCACGTCTTTTTCTGAAACACCGGGCAGATCCATGTCAAGTATATACGCATCTGGAGTTTCCCTGACGTCGACTTTTGGCATGCTGCTGGTTCCGTTTTTTTCTGCCGGCATAAAATCTGCCAGGTTGCGGTCAATCACATCAAATAGATCAGATGTAAAACGGGGATTAAAAAAAGCTAATGAGTTCATATTATACCTCCAATTATTTCCTGTTATGTTGGTTTATGTCGGTTTATAACCGACATAAATATACAAGCATATAGCGTGCCAATTTTTTTAATGCGGTTGATTTTATATATTTCTTTATTATATAAAGAAATATATACTTTATAAATTTTCTGTAGATATGTTGATCGGTGTTTTATTGCGGAAAATACTGAAAAAACAGGAATATATGGCACCGTTTGATTATCTTAGAAAGAAAAACGGGTAAAAACAGCCCGCTGTATTTTTATTAGGAAAAATAACTGTGTCAAAAATACCCGGATAAAGATGCAAATATAAATCTTCTTGATTTTTGCTTTGATGTAGTATATGATAAACAAAAATGATTCCTGCTGTTGAAAGTTTACTTTTACAGTTTATCCGTTCTCACTGTACTTCTTTTTCGGGGCAGGATATCTTATCTGGGCTGTCTGCCATTGGTATGCAGGTAACACATGAAGAAATAACGGATTATCTGCATATGTGTCCGTTGGTTTTTTCTCTTCAGGATGATATGTTTATCAGTAGGGCAGGTGTGTTTTCCAATATGCCATTTGCAATAAAGCCGGGAAAGTCTGAGATAGATGGTGGATATTTTATTCCTGGACACCGGTGCCTGCCTTTTGTAGATACAGAAATTCCATCAGGAGAAATACGATTTGTATACAAAAACGTTGTGCTTCCCCATAAAATTATGAAATTTCCGGTTGCAGAAGTGCTCCCTTTTTTTCAACTGTATGGAGAGGAATATGCTATGCAATATCTGTGTTTTGATACTGCGTCTGCAATGGAGCCGTCTGTATGCTATGAAAATGAGATACCTCACAATGTTAAATTGACTGTTATTGATATGGAAGAAATTTACCGGAATGAAGATTTTCAAGTTGGAGATTTCTTTCTTGCGTCTGTGTTAGATTGGGATGAATCAATTGTAGAACTGAGACCGGTTTGTATCAGAAAAGATAATCCCTTTGAGGTATCTCCTGCAGAGAAAGCCCGGAATAAGTGGTATGATTTTTTTGAAGCCGCATTGATAAAAAGTTTTACGATGTTTGGACCTTGTTCTTCTATTGAAGAACAGCTGGCACAGACCTGTTTTATGTGGAAAGACCATATTGGAATTGAA
>CALXOI010000116.1 GCA_944389965.1 uncultured Treponema sp. | reverse complement strand
GATATACATCAACAGTATGCATATCACTATCTGTTGCAGGCAGAACGGACTGTCCGTGAGTACATCAATTTTTTTGACTCGGTGACAACTTTTGATTATGATTCTGATGGTGTCAGGGAGTATATCTGCCAGTTTGAACAGTTCAATGCATATATTCAAGCCCGGGGTGGCAGCGTCTTTGAATTTGATGTATTGGCTGTGGCTAGAAATTATGCAATGATTTCACCAGGACATACCGGTTTGTTTCTGGATTATCTTATTGAACCGGATAATTATTCCCGACCGGATATTTTTGCCAGACAAATTTACCGGGAAGCCGGTTTTGACAGTAAACGGCATGAAATTAAATTTTATGCATCCGGAGTTATTGGGGAATTTAATCAGTCCGTCATGTTGAAAAAAAATTATTGTATTAATTCTACAGGAATTCAAGTCCAATATATATTAAAAAATGACAGTCCGTTCCCTTTGCGACAGATTTTTGCAGTTGAATCGAATATGATGTTACCCGCTGTCTCATCCCGGATGGTAAAAATTGAGGTTATCGCGGGAGAAAATAAGGAACCTCAGTCTGCCGGAGAGGCTACAACAGGTGGAACCTTTTCTGATGTCTCTCTTATCAGGTTTTCAGATAATGATGTTTCATTTATATTTGAAATGAATGAAAATGCATCTTTTAGATATACTGATTCTGACGGGCATTTATCGGTAATAATCAGTTGGATGGTAGAAATTCCTCCGTCTTTGGAAATAGAGAAAATGATTAGTTTTTCTGCAATTCCCCGTAATTATAAAAAACGGATATCCCGGAAGCCGAAACATACCGGGTAAACCGACATTATGTTTCAGTTGACTAAACCTCGCTTACGCTATAAGATATAAAAAATCTTTCCAAACAAATGGTGTTTTCTTATGAACAGACGACTTGTTACTTCTGCGTTACCTTATGTAAACAATATTCCCCATCTGGGAAATTTGATTCAAGTACTATCAGCTGACGTTTTTGCCCGTTTCTGCCGCAGCAGAGGATATGATACACTGTATATCTGTGGAACGGACGAATATGGAACCGCGACAGAAACCCGTGCTCAGGAAGAAAAAAAGACGCCCCGGGAATTGTGTGATTATTATCATGCTATTCATGCAGATATATATAAATGGTTTGGTATCGCATTTGACTATTTCGGCCGGACTTCTACAAAACAGCAAACAGAGATTGTCCAGAGCATGTTTAATGACTTGGACGCTCGTGGCTATATAAAAGAGAACACTATTGAGCAGCTGTTTTGTCCTGAATGTAAACGCTTTCTGGCAGACCGGTTTGTCCGTGGTACCTGTCCGCACTGCGGCTACGAAGACGCCCGGGGAGATCAGTGTGAAAGCTGTGGTAAACTGCTGGAACCGGTTGAATTGCAATCTCCCCGCTGTTCAACCTGTGGCGGGACTCCCCATATGAAGTCTACAAAACATTTATATATAGATTTGCCGGGAATTCAAAAGGATTATTATCCGTGGATGGAAAAAGCGAGCGTTGCCGGAAAATGGGCTAAAAATGCAGTCCAGATGACGCAGGCTTGGATTAGGGACGGACTGCATGAACGGGCGATTACCCGGGATTTAAAATGGGGTATTCCGGTACCGAAATCAGGTTTTGAAGACAAAGTCTTTTATGTGTGGTTTGATGCACCAATCGGTTATATTTCCATTACAAAAGCTCTTGCCGATTATTTATCAGAAACAGGTAAACCGTCTTTTGACTGGAAGTCCTGGTGGTTACCGGAAGAATCCGCAGAGGCTGCGGAAAAACCGCCGGTGGATTTATTCCAGTTTATCGGAAAAGATAATATACCGTTCCATACCGTTATTTTCCCGTCTACACTGATTGGTTCAGGACGGAACTGGACAAAATTATTCCATATGTCCAGTACAGAGTATTTGAATTATGAGTCAGGTAAATTTTCAAAATCAAAGGGAATCGGTGTGTTCGGTAGTGACGCAAAAGAATCTGGTATTCCGGCTGATGCCTGGCGTTTTTATATTTTCTACAACCGGCCTGAAAAATCAGATACGCAGTTTTTATGGAAAGATTTCCAGGAGAAATACAACGGAGAGTTAATCGGTAATTTAGGTAATCTGGTAAACCGTACATTGACATTTGTTGCCCGGTATTATGACGGGGTAATTCCTGCCGGGAGCAGGGATGAAACTCTGTGGAACGCGGTGCTTGACGGAGAGAAACGGATAACCGAACTGCTTGAATGGGCTGAATTGAAAGATGCTTTCCGGGAAATATTCGTTCTGTCTTCTTTGGCAAACAAAGCATTTCAGGACGGCGAGCCTTGGAAAACCCGGGTGTCAGATCCGGAAAAAGCTGCTTCGTTAATCAGGAATTTATGTTTTGTAATTAAGGATTTGATGATTTTAGCCCATCCGTATATGCCCCAGTATACACAAAAAATTATGTCGTACTTTGGGTGTGAAATTGCAGATCCGGTAACCGGTTGTCCTGCGCCGGAAAATTCCCTCACTTGGAACGATTTGGGAAAATTCACCGGGTTGGAGACTGTTCATGCTCCCGAAATTTATTTTTCGACGATAGATAATAAAACGACAGACGCTTACCGGGATCGCTATGCCGGTACTCAAAAAGAACGTTCCGGTAAAACAGTAGCTGGATCAAATGCTGCGGACAATAAACAAAAGAAGAACCCTGAAAACGAAATTGTAAAAGCACAGGATCCTGTCAGACATTTTAATACATATATTGCATTGAAAACAGCAAAAATTCTGAAGGTAGAAAAACATCCTGAAGCAGACAAATTGTATATCGAAACATTGGATGATGGTTCTGGTGCAGAAAGGATTATTTTATCAGGCCTTGTTCCGTATATGCCGCCGGAAGATCTTTTAGGTAAGACCGTTATCATTGCTGACAATCTGAAACCCCGGAAAATGAGGGGCATTGAAAGTAGGGGTATGTTGCTGGCAACAGATTACACCGGTGCAGATGGAAAGGCAGCTGTGGAAGTATTGGACTGCTCTTGGGCACAGCCAGGAACACCGGTTGTATTGGAGGGTACCAATCCGGAAGCGGAAAAACCTGCTGAAATTTCAGCTGATGTGTTCTTTGCTGTGGATATTACCGTGCAGAACAATACTGTTTGTGTTGGCGGTAAACCGTTGACTGTCGCCGGCAAACCTGTTGTTACAGTATATACCAAAAACGGTGGAGTACATTAACCGTTTATGGATATTATTCCTGTGACAGACGGCTGCGGTGTACGGGAATCCCAGTGCCGGTTCCTTCAATCCCCATTCTGGGCCGATTTCAAATCAGCCCATGGGTGGCATAAACTGCGGTTTCAATGTACAGATCCGGTAGTTTTTGAGTGTTCTGTACTTGTCCGGCAATTCCATATACCGGTTATTGGAACTGCTGCTATTGCTTATGTACCGATGGGACCGGATGTACCGGAGCAACTGCTGCGGAAGCCGATGGAATACCGGCGTTTGTTGACAGATTTTGCCATCGGGTTACGGTCTTTCTTGCCTCGCAATACATTGTGCATACGGTATGATGTTCCCGTTGATTTTGAATCATTGGAGTCATGCCGGTTGTATACTATGGAGCTTGCTTCGGGCAGCAAATGTCGGAAGGCACCGGAAAATATTCAACCGCCGGATACGGTACTGTTGGATTTATCGCTTCCGGAAGAAAAATTGCTGCAGCAGATGAAAAGCAAGTGGCGATATAACATCCGGCTCGCAGAAAAAAAAGGGGTAGAAGTGCGTAAAGGCACGGTACAAGATATTGATATATTTTATAACTTGTATCAAACAACCGCTTCCCGAGATGGTATTGCTATTCATGATAAGGCATATTATCAGGATTTGCTGCAAATGGAAAGTTCCGGTGGTATTGCTGTCAGCTTATATATTGCATATTATGAACAAATGCCGTTGGCTGCAATCATTACGCTTTTTTCAGCCCGGGAAGGTGTGTATTTATATGGAGCTTCATCCAATGAACATAGAAACCTGATGCCTGCTTATCTGTTGCAATGGAACGCAATCTGTGATGCGAAACAGTTTGGTTGCGGACAATATGATTTTTATGGTATACCACCGGTTGAAGACGAACAGCATCCCATGTATGGATTGTACCGGTTTAAAACAGGTTTTGGAGGTACAATCATCCACCGTCCTGGAAGTATTGATGTGCCTTTATCTTTACTATATAGTGCGTATGGTATAGCAGAACGGTTACGGTCTGTTTGGTTCAAAAAAATAAAAAAGATATTGGTTGGACGGTAGAACCGTCTTTGTTGGAGGATACCGTGAAAGATTCTGAACAGAATTCGACGTATGAGGCTGCTGTGGAACGCAGCAGAAAACTGGAAGCTGATATTATGGCTCACCCTGGAAAATACAAAGTTCTTACTGGAGATCGACCTACGGGAAGGTTACATATCGGACATTATTTTGGATCGCTGCAAAACCGTGTCCGGCTTTCAAAAATGGGTGTACCGACTTTTATTTTAATTGCTGATTATCAGGTATTGACAGACCATGATGCATTTTCTGAAATTTCACAGAATACGCGGCAGCTGGTTATTGATTATCTTGCAGCTGGTATCACACCGGGACCGAACACAATTATCTATCCTCATAGTTATGTCCCGGAGGCAAATCAGTTGATGCTGCCGTTTTTAACATTGGTTTCAAATGCAGAACTAGGACGCAACCCCACTGTTAAAGAAGAAATTCAGTCTGCAGGTATCAAAAGTGTCAATGCAGGAATGTATACGTATCCTGTACATCAAGCCTGTGATATTTTGTTCTGCAAAGCTACTGTTGTTCCGGTGGGAAAAGACCAGCTGCCCCATTTGGAACTGACCAGAACTATTGCCCGGCGGTTTAATGAGAAATTTTCTCCCGGAAATCCTGTTTTCCCGGAACCGCAGGCATTGTTGAGTAAAACACCCAGTATACTCGGGTTGGATGGTAGTCAAAAAATGAGCAAGAGCAGGGGCAATGCCATTATGTTATCTGCAACAGAGGATGAAACAGCCGCTTTGATAAAAAAAGCCAAAACCGATGCTGACCGGCATATTACCTATGATCCGGAAAACCGTCCCGAAGTATCCAACCTGTTGATGCTGATTTCTTTATGTACGAATGAAGAACCGGATGTTGTTGCTTCAAAAATAGGTGATGGCGGCGGCGGTGCTTTGAAGAAGATGCTGACAGAAGTTTTGAATGAAACTTTAAGACCGCTCCGTAATGAGCGGAAACGGCTTGAGGCTGATCCCCAGTATATCCGGCAGGTTCTTTTGGACGGTGCCGCTGCGGCAAGAAAGGTCGCAGTGGAAACATTGAATGAAGTCCGAACTGTGATGAATATGGAAATATAACCGGCAGAAAATATTACGGCGACCCGGAATACCGGCTCTGCCGTATTTTTTAATAAAAATAGATATAATTTTCAAACCGAATGATGGTATCCTAAAATACCATCATTTTTTATAGTCCGTAAAGAACGCGCTGAGCTGCTTCTTTTGCAACAGCAGTTCTTGCATTATTTGTTGCATCCCATTCGGAAGAACCGGTTCCGCTTGCTTCAAAACTTGTTTCATACAAAATATTTCCGGTTCGCATATCCAGACAAGTCAGGGTCATCACAAATGGAACCGTATATTTCCCGTTTTCTTTTATAATTTCACCGTTGTATTTTACCGTGCCAAAGATCAGAAAAGATGACTGGGTTCCAATTAAGTTGTACGCAGCCTTATATACCCGGGCCACATCACCGGAATCAATTTCATCAATAAAATCAGCCAGCCCGATTCCGGAAAAACCGCCCCTAATCAGAGCTGTTAATACTGCTGAACCGGAAAGACTGTTATCCCGTACCGGATTACCTGATTTCGTGTAATCAAGAATTGAAACTGTGCCGCCCCAGTTTGTTCTGTTTGTTTTTACGCGGAACGGAATTTCGGTTGTATTTGGTTCTGCGGCATTTGCAATGGAAAAAGTTACTGTTGCATCACAGGAAAAAGACGGAGTTGGTGCTGTAAAAGATACGGTTCCGTTTTCATCTGTCTGCATTTCCTGTGACTGAAATAAAATCTTGCCATTCTGCTTTTCAGCAGGATATGATACGGTAACCGGAATGCCTGCCAACGGATCGTCTGTTTCAGAATCTGTTACAGTAACCGAAAAATCCGTTTTGAAAGAAGAACCGAGTCTGACTTCCGCAGGTGTTTTACCGGCAGTGATTGTGCAATTCAGCAAAGGGGCAGGTTCTTCTTGGATTACTTGTTCCGGTTCCGGTGCTTCAGGGGCAGGAATCGTCGTATCCGGTTCTGTTTGAACTGATACGGAATCAGAATCTTCCGTTCTTTCCTGGAGGAAAATTTCCGGCTGGGCTTCTATATATTCTGGATTAATGGAAGAGGCTTCTGTTGGGACAGCTGTAGCACAGGCAATAAATTCTGATGATATGAAAATAATACAGATAATGGGGAAAAGAAAGCGTAAATGCATAAAATCTCCTAGCATAACTGACAT
>CALXOI010000115.1 GCA_944389965.1 uncultured Treponema sp. | reverse complement strand
TGCCGGGCAATGTCCCGGGAACTGCTATCAGGGGATGTGCTGGGAGTCAGGATTTCCTCAACCTGCCGGTTCACTTTTGAAAAAAGAGGCTTGCGGGATTGCGGTTGTCCGGAAGCGGCGTCCTGACCAGAATCCCGGCCTTTCCCCATTGCGGCAGCTTTTTTATATGCCTGTATTCGGTAATCGGAATCATTCATATGCGCATTGTATCATTTCAAAACAGAAATGTGTAGAGCCGGTACCGGGTTAAAATACCCGTCGCTGGACGGAATAATGATAAAAAAACCGGCAGCCTTATAACAAAGACTGCCGGAAGATATTATTCCATTTGCAAAAGACAATCTTCTTTAGTAACATTTCCCGATTTAGCATTAATTTTATATTTAAACATAGGTTTAAAATCATAACTACCGGAATTTGTTCCTTTCCGAACTGTAGAATTATATCCGCCGGTATAGTTTGTTTGAAAAGATTGCAAACCAGCAGAAATTTCGACATAACTAGAAGTGATTGATGCACTTTGATTAAGATTAGATATCGTTTTTTTAATATTCCCAATTATTAGTTCTGCGCTCCGAGGAATACAATATCTTGTTGCACCAGTACTAGTTGTTGAGATTGCCCACTTTGATAAAGATACCGCAACTTGTGGAGCTGTTACCGTAATACCTCGTGGTACATTCAACGAACTCTCGACACCATCAGAAGAAACTGCTTTAATTGAATAATAATAACCGGCACCAACCGCTTTCAAATCAACGTCTATATCATCATATGCTGTATACATGATATTTGTTGCAATTTATATTCGAGAAGCATACTTAGATGAAGAACGATAAATTTTATACGAAGTAGCACCCGGTACAGCATTCCAAGTTATCCGTAAACCATTTTCATTTGTAGTCAATTCAATATTGGTAATCTGAGGAGCATTTAAATTTGTTGGTTTCTCTTCCTGTGTCACCGCATAGCTTACCAATTTGTTGGTTTCTCTTCCTGTGTCACCGCATAGCTTACCAAACTGAAATCACTGATCTCGCTCGTGCCCACAGATTTTACCCAGAAATAATAACCGGTACCGGAATTCAAACCAGAAACATACACAGATGAACCGCCAGCAGTTGTATATTGTGCATATGCGGTATTATTTGAAGTAGAATAATAAATTCTGTAACTTGAAGCTCCCTCCGCCGGATTCCAGAAAACTTGAACCGTATCAGTAGAAATTGCAGTAGCCCGTACTCCTGTCGGAGCAGCAAGTGTTTCTTTCTGCGGCACCCTACACTGGGCATAAGTACTGAAATCACTGACCACCGTCCCGTTTTTTGCCTTTATCCAGAAATAGTAGGTAACCCCCGCCTCTGCTCCGGTGATATACGTATAATAGTCTGCCAAATCATCCAGTGAATCTGCATTTTCAAAAGCATTTATTGTATTATAAAAAATTTCATACGATATTGCTCCTGGAACAGGTGTCCAAAATAAAAATATAGAGCCATCTTGTTCACTATATGTTGCTGTTACCTCTTCAGGTGCCGGCAAAAAAGAAATATCTCCGCTACCGCCGGCATCATCATTCAATTCGGGTTTTGTATCAACCATTTCTCCGGTTGCCCTGTCATACCACCATTCACCTTCGGTAACGTAAAAAACGGGAGATATATTCTCCCAATTATCATCAGCAATTAAAAAAAATATCTCGGCAGAAGATGCCTCTATTATATACTGATACCAACCATCTCCCGCAGAGCTCATTGCCAGAATTTCATAATCGATATCAGGATTTCCTGTTCCGCTGATGTATACATATCCTAAGGGGGAATGGAGAATTATTTTATCTCCGGAATCCGGTTGACCGTTTCCAGACGGAGCGGATACATTCCCATTGTCAGTTTCCATTTTGCATCCGACAGCAAGCAGGCCTGCGCACATCAACAAAAGAAAAAGTCTTTTCACCACAAAACCTCCTTAAAATCAAGAATGAACAGACATATTCTCGATATAATCGAGTATAACTGTAAAAATATCGATGTCAATATATTTTACAAGTAAAATACTCGAATATAGTGAGAACATGCAGTCTTACCTTGATGAATTCAGATTTAATATGAAATATTACCGGGAAAAGCAGGGGATAACCCAGACACAACTTTCCATTATCTGTGACTGCGGAACCGGACCAATAGGTGGTATTGAATCAGGAAAAGCGAAACCTTCATTTGAAATGATCGTCAAAATTGCAGAAGCACTTCATGTCCATCCGGCAGAACTCTTTAAACGGGACTCCTGTATGAACAGGGAGTTATTAAAAAAACAACTTCAGTGCCGGTTCAAGGAAATCATTGATTCCCTGTAAGCGTTCTTTCAGAAAAAGACAATACCGTACCATGACGGTAAAATGTCAAACACAGCCTGGCACTGCCGGATAATCCGGCACGTTGAATACCGGTACAACCCGTTTCTGTCCGATTCTTCACAAAAAACATAATTTTCTGTATAATGGTTCCATTATGGCAAAACAGAAGATTCCGGCAACGCCGTCCATCCGGCGGCTTCCCTCTTATTTACATATTATCCGGCAGGCACGGGACGAAGGATACGAATTCATTTCCGGAACCGTTATTGCCCGGGAGCTGCATCTGGAACCGATTCAGGTACGAAAAGATTTGGCGATAACCGGTATTATCGGCAAGCCGAAACGGGGGTATCCGGTTGTACCATTGATTGCGGCAATTGAACACTTTTTAAGCTGGGACACTTCAAAAAATGCAATTCTGGTAGGAGCCGGCAATCTGGCCACGGCATTAACCGGATACCGGGAATTCCAGTACCATGGGTTGAATTTTGTCGCAGCCTTTGACAATAATCCTGAAAAAATCGGTACAAAAATCCACGGAGTGCCGGTTTTTTCCCTCGATACCCTGCCGGTTCAGGCTTCAAACCTTGGAGCAACAATTGCAGTCCTTACCGTGCCGTTCCAGTACGCACAGGAAACAGCAGACATTATTGTATCAGCAGGCATAAAAGCTATCTGGAACTTTACCAATATAAAACTCAAACTGCCGGATGACGTTGTATGCCAGCGGGAGGATCTAACATCCGGCTATGCAATGCTGTGCATGATGATGAACGCAAACTGTCCCAAACCGGTAAAAGAATGATTCCAACGGCGGATAAAACGGCATACCAGGCACAGTTGTTTTCCAACCGGATTGCAAAACGGTTCAAACATCTAAAAAAATGGGCAAACAGAACCGGAGTAACCTGCTTCAGAATATATGATAAAGATATTCCGGAAATTCCTCTGGCAGCAGATTTTTACCGGCTGATACCGGACGGTAAATCCGGCGGAAATCCGGTACACTGGCTGCTGCTTTTCTTGTATGAGCGTCCCTATGAAAAAGACCCGGCGGAAGAACATTTGTGGCTGGAAGCAATGAAAGCTGCGGCGGCAGTCGTCCTGGAAATACCGGAAAACCATATTATTTTGAAAACCCGCCGCCGCCAGCGGGGAACCGATACCCAGTACGAAAAAGAAACCGGTTCAGGGCAGAAAACGGTACAGGGAACCGTTCTGGAACAGGGATTATATTTTTCCGTAAATCTCACTGATTATCTGGACACCGGCTTGTTCTTTGACCACCGGCCGTTGCGGCAGCACATAAAAGAAACCTGTTCCGGTAAATCCGTCCTGAATTTATTCTGTTACACGGGGTCTTTTTCCGTGTATGCGGCGGCGGGAAATGCGGCATCAGTAGTTTCGGTTGATTTATCAAAGACATATCTGAATCGGGCACAGGAAAATTTTCTGCTGAACGGTTTGTCCGTAGACGCTCCGTTTCTGTTTATCCGTTCCGATGTAACGGCTTTTCTGTCAACCACAAACCGGAAATGGGACATCATTATCCTTGATCCTCCGACATTTTCCAATTCAAAAAAAACACCGGATATTCTTGACATCAATCGGGATTGGGTATCCCTTGCCGGACGGTGCATTGAACTTTTGGAACCCGGCGGAATCCTCTATTTTTCCACCAACAGCCGGCATCTTGTATTTGACGGGACAAAGCTATACCCCTTTGCCCCGGGGCAGACACTCACCGTAACAGATATTACCGGCAGAACCATTCCTGAAGATTTCCGGAACAGTAAAATACACCGGTGCTGGAGTATCCGGAAAGGAACCCCGGAATGATAAACCAGGAGAAAAAAAACAGAATACGGTATCTGGCAAACGGAGTGTACACCGCAACTGTAGGAACTACAAATATCGGTATTATCACCGCAGAAATACCGGTACCGGAGACACCGCAAAATGTATATCTTGTTGACAGCGGGGCAGATGCCGAGGCAGGAAAAGAAATATACGGACTGCTTTCAGACTTGTTTCCGGACGGTTTCACCCTGCAGGCCGTAATCTGTACCCATTCCAATTCTGACCACATTGGCGGAAATGCATTGCTGCAAAAAAAAACCGGCTGCGGGATCTGGGCTACTGCGGGGGAATCCGGTTCAATTACGTATCCCCTGCTTCAAGCTGCCCTTATCTGGGGAGGTTTTCCCTTTCAGGAAATTACCGGACCGGTATATGTGGCAGAAACGTCTACTGTAACCCGCATAATTAATTTTTCTGATCAAATACGCCTGTCCCGTAACCGGATACTTAGTTTTATTCCCCTGCCCGGGCACTATTTTGAAATGTGCGGAATCAGAATTACAGATGAGCAGGACAATAAAACAGTGATGTTTCTGGGAGACAGTATTTTCGGCAGGGATATGATAAAAAAGTATTGGATTCCGTTTATTTTTGATGTGGAAAAATTTAAACAAACACTCAACAATATCGCGGAATTTCCCGCTGATTTTTACGTTCCCAGCCATGGTAATGTTGTTACAGAAATCGATGCATTAGTGGAATTGAATCTGATTGCCGTACTGGAAACAGAAGCAAGTATTATCGCTGCATTGAAACAGGAAAAAACAGCAGAAGAACTGTTGCAATACATTGCCGACTTGAACAACATTACGCTGCGGGACGGGCAATATGCATTGATTGGAAGCACCCTCCGTTCATACCTATCCCATCTGCATACACAAGGAAAAATCACTCACTTTATCAGACACAATAAAATGTTCTGGAAAAGCATCCCGCTGCCGGATACTTCTTCCGGCCGGTAAATCAGCACAACTACGCCCCACATCCGCCGGGGCAGAACCGGAACCCGTCAGCATTCCCCGCCAGCCGGGGCAGAACCGGAACCCGTCAGCACAGCCAATCCACAGGAGCAGAACCGGTGTGCATCAACACCACACGCCCGCAGGGATAGAACCGGTTCCCGGCAGCATAGCCCGCCGGAGTAGAACCGGCACGCATCAGCACAAGACGGTGCATTCGCAATAATAAGGATTTCCGTTCCCACAGTGAATATCCAGGAACAGTTTTGCCACAGGAGGTTGTATAACATCTCCATAGCTTATGAACAACATATCCTAGGCTTACGGATAACATATCCTAGGCTTATGGATAACGTATCCTAGGCTTATGGATAACGTATCCTAGGCTTATGGATAACATATCCTAGGCTTATGGATAACATATCCTAGGCTTATGGATAACGTATCCTAGGCTTATGGATAACGTATCCTAGGCTTATGGATAACGTATCCATGTTACACCCTGTAACTGTATCATGTTACCTTGTGTAACAATCCTTTGTTACCATCGGTAACGTGTGCTTTGTTACACAAGGTAACAAAAGGGAGCCATCACAGAAGGAAGTGTCTCATACAAAAAACAGCCCCCGCCACCTTGCAGTACGGAGGCTACCATGTACCACACTACGCCGTCCCAAAGGGTCGTAGCCGTAACGTGCAGACGCTATGGTTTTAGCTTCATCATCAATCACTCTAGAGCGGACCATTATTCTACACCATCCCCACTAACCCCGCAAGTCTTTAAAAGTCTGTTTTCTTCATCATAGCTGTACGTAATTGTACCATAGGCGGTAGTCTTGGTAGCTCTGTTGCCGTTAGCGTCGTAGGTGTAACTTTCCGTCCTGAACAGCTGGGTTACAGGCAGGAATCCGCTTCCATTCCGCCGGAACAGAACCAGTGCCCTGCAGCACCCCTCGCCCGCCGGAACAGAACCGGCACCTGACAGCATAGCCCGTCAGCCGGGGCAGAACCGGTACCCGTCAGCGTTACCCGCCAGCCGGGACAGAACCGGTACCCGTCAGCGCAACCAATCCAACCGGCACAGAACCGGTACCCGTCAGCGCAGCCAATCCACAGGAGCAGAACCGGTACCCGGCAACTCAGCCCGCCAGCCGGCATGAACCGGCACACATCAGCATCCCACGCATCCCGGCACAGAACCGGCACCCGGCAGCCTACCCGCCAGTCGGCACAGAACCGGCACCTGACAGCATAGCCCGTCAGCCGGGACAGAACCGGCACCCGTCAGCATCCCACGCATCCCGGAACAGAACCAGTGCCCTGCAGCACCCCTCGCCCGCAGGAACAGAAAACATGCCCGTCAGCGTTACCCGCCAGCCGGGGCAGAACCGGCACG
>CALXOI010000114.1 GCA_944389965.1 uncultured Treponema sp. | reverse complement strand
AACCGGTACCGTTGAATTGATATAAAATTTAATTTTAGGTTCCGTACCACTGGGACGGGCGCTGACAATTGTTCCGTCTTCCAAAAAGAACTGAAGTACATTACTTTTAGGAAGCGGTATCTTTTTTTTCTCTGCGGGATTTGACGGATCGAAAACAACACCGGTTCCAACATCGCGGATACTGACAACTTTCTTGCCGCCTAGAGACTGAAGCCCTTCTGTACGCAGCTTTTCCATTATTTTTTTCATGACTGCACTTCCTGATGCCCCGGGGAAATTCTGTGAAATTGCCCGGTCTTCATGGTAGCCATATTCTGTATATAATTCTTCAAGACGTTGAAGCAGGGATTTTCCTTTTGAACGCCAGTAGAGTGTCATTTCAGCACACATGGCGGCAGCGGAAACTCCGTCTTTATCCCGGACTTCAGTTTCTACATTATAACCATAACTTTCTTCAAAACCAAATACATAATTATTTCTACCAGTTTTTTCAAAATCAGCCATGACGGAAGCAATCCATTTAAATCCTGTCAGACATTCTTCCAGCTTTACGCCGTAAGATGCGCATATTTTGTCGGCGAAAGGAGCGGTAACAATGGACCTGATAACGGCAGGATTTTCCGGCATTTTACCTAATTCTTTTCTGGACAAAAGGATATAATCGGTGAGCAGTACACCCATCTGGTTACCGGTAATCAATACATATTTACCGTTTGCATCTGGTACTGCGCTGCCAAACCGGTCTGCATCAGGATCGGTTGCCATAACTACATCTGCATGTTCCTTTTCTGCCAGTGCAACTGCCATTTTCAAAGCAGGGGCTTCTTCCGGATTCGGTTTTTCTACAGTGGGAAAAGCACCGTCAGGATTCCTTTGTTCAGGAACTGTTATAACGGTAAGACCAAGATCTCCCAGAACTTTTTCAACATGCATTGCTCCTGTTCCATGAAGGGGAGTGTATACAATTTTTACTTCTTTCGCTTTTTCTTTAATCAATGCGGGGCGGAAAAGTTGCCGCTTTACCATGTCCCAGTATTTTTCATCTATCAATGTATCAATCAGAATGAGAGAACCTTTTTTTATTGCTTCATCTTTAGAAATTGTTTTTACTGTGGTAACAGCATTTACTTCATCAATAATACCTTTATCATGAGGTTCTGTGACTTGTGCACCGTCATTCCAGTATGCTTTGTAACCATTGTACTGGGGAGGATTATGAGAGGCGGTGACAACAACGCCCGTATCACATCCTAATGTTCTGATTGCAAAGGAGAGTTCCGGTGTAGGTCGCAGACCTGTGAACAGATATGTTTTGAATCCGTTTGCTGCAAAAATGCAGGCTGTTGCTTCTGCAAATACATCTGAATACCGCCGGGAATCATAGGCAACAACAGCAGATAATGTTCCTGAAGAAGCCTTTTCTGGAAATGTTTTTATGAAATAATTTGCAAGACCCTGTGTCGCCCGGTTAATAACCCATGTGTTCATGCGGTTCATACCACCGCCGATAATACCACGCAGACCTCCGGTTCCAAATTCCAGGTTTTGATAAAAACGATCCTCCAATTCCTGCATATTTCCAGAATCAATCAGTGTTTCCACTTCTTTGCAGAAACCGGCATCCTGCTCTTCTGAAATATACAATTTTGCTCGGTTGAGTATTTCGTTCTGATCCATCTGATTCTCCTTATCGTACAATTTATGTACTGTAATTAGAATTATTATAGCAGGAACGATACTGAAATACAAGAAAATATGTATTTAAAATCGGGTCTGTTTTACAAACGGAACTTTGTACGGAAAAACTTCAATCTGAAAATATGGATCGTGTTTCAAGACTTTTTTTTGGGGGGGGGGGGCATTTTATTTTGAGGGGTGTATTTTGTGAAGCATAAAAGTTTTTTCTTGACAGCAAGAAATTTCAAATCTATCATATATATATGTATTTAAATACACTTAAAGAAATTTTTTGTCAGGAGTTATTGAATGGATTTTTCTACACTGCAGTTAAGAAATGTATCGATTGCCGGACATGGTCAGACAGGAAAAACAACGCTGTTTGAACACCTCCTTTTTACCGGAAATGTTATTCCCCGTTCAGAAACAGTTGCTTCGGGTAAGACCGTCAGCGATAGTTCTCCTGAAGAAATCCAGCGGAAGATTTCCGTATATTCATCACTAGCCCATATAACGTGGAAAGACGTGTTGATCAACGTGTGGGATACGCCTGGTTCTTCAGATTTTTGTGGCGAAGTTATTTCTGCATTCCGTTCCAGTGAAATGGCTGTTATGCTGGTGGATGCCCGTACTGGAGCCCAGATTGAAACTATTAAATTGTGGCGTGATCTTGACCGTCGGAATAAGCCCCGTTTAGTATTTTTGAATCATTGTGAAGAAGATCGTGCAGATGCAGCAGAAGCGGTGCAAGATATTCACAAAAAATTTGATGTGGAAGTTTGTCCGGTAACTATTCCCATGGGAACTGGCTCCGCATACAAGGGTGTTATTGATGTACTGCATGGTAAAGCCTATTTTGTGCCGGAGGACGGTAAAACGGAAAAAGCAGCAGATATTCCTGCGGAATATAACGAGGCATACCAAGATGCGTTGGGCGTGCTTGCCGGTGCTGCCGCTGAAGGGGATGATGATTTATTAGTCAAATTTATTGATGAAGGTGAATTGACAGCAGCTGAAATTATTGCGGGATTGAAAATAGCTGTGGCGAACAATCGTATCGTTCCGTCGTTTGCTGGTGCTCCTGAAAAAAATTCAGGTATATGTTCGCTCCTTGATTTTATTGTGGAAATTACGCCGGATCCATCACAGTCTTTTGAAACGGCTGGTGTTGATTCTGATAATATTTCTACTGTTAAAATTTCTCCGGAAGGTTCCGTATCTGCTCTTTGTGTCAAAACTTCCAGTGATCAGTTTTCCGGCAGATTGTCATATCTGAAAATTATTACCGGAGTATTGTCTGCTGATTCAGAACTCTTTAATATTGCAGAGAATAAAAAAGAAAAACTTGGCAAAATATATCGGTGTACTGGTAAAAAATTGGAAGAAATAAAAACAGCACAAGCAGGTGATTTGGTTATTGCTGCAAAATTGGCGATTACTAAAACGAGTGATACCCTTGCTGCCGTCCAGGATACTGTTCCATTTATCCGGCTCCGTCATCCAGAACCGGTATATTCTATTGCGGTAGCTGCCCAAGATAAACACAATGATGACAAACTAGGAGCACAGCTGTTACGTGCTGCAGAAGAGGACAGAACTTTTTCTTTCCATTATAATGCTGAAACAAAACAGAATGTCGTATCCGGTATGGGTGAACTTCATATTACCAATATTCTTGACCGTATCCGTGCTCAATCAAAAATTGCGATTGATACTGCAGTTCCCCGGATTGCTTACCGGGAAACAATTCAGCGGAAGGCACAGGCCGAATATACTCATAAAAAACAGTCTGGAGGTCACGGACAATATGCCCGTGTTGTTCTTTCTATTGCGGCGCTGCCCCGGGGGGAAAATTATTCGTTTACAAACGCAGTTGTGGGTGGTGCAATTTCCAAAGGATATATTCCCGGAGTAGAGAAAGGTGTAAAAGAAGCAATGGAACACGGTGTTCTTGCCGGATATCCTGTCGTAGACACGGCGGTAACTGTTCTGGATGGAAAAGAACATCCGGTGGATTCTTCAGAAATGGCGTTCAAAATTGCTGCTCGGAATGCATTTAAAGATGCAATGCGTGCTGCCGGTCCGGTATTGCTGGAACCGGTAATGAACATCACAGTGTGGGTTGAATCAAAATATCTGGGTGATATTATGTCCGACTTATCCGGAAAGCGGGGTAAGGTTTTAGGGCAGAATACGCTTGGTGGCGGTATTGAAGAAATCCGGGCACTGGTTCCTCAGTCAGAGTTGTTGAAATATGCCATAGATCTCCGGTCATTGACCAGTGGTACTGGAAGTTTTGAAACTTCATTCAGTCATTATGATCCTATTTCCGGAAAACTGGCGGATGAAGTTATCAAAGCTGCAAAAGAATTTATCCAGGTAGCAACAGAAGATTAATATTTTACTTGATTCGGCTGATAATGATAATGAAAAAATCCCTGGAGCATCTGCTCTAGGGATTTTTTCATATCCGGTTAAAAATGTGTGTAGGGCGGTTATCTGCCGGATAAATTGCAACAGTCTTATTCAGCAACATTACCGGCGGTGATTTTCATCAGAGATAATCCTTCAGACAAAGAAACCTGTTCCCCCGCGACACAGTACAGGGTTGTTTCCGGATTCAATTCAGTTCTGTACCCGGCACATTCAGCAGTACCGGTTCCCGAAATCACGAACAGGATGAAATCTTTTTTATCCGTAACGTCCGGGGTACCGGTTGTATCCAGCGTTTCCATTGTAAAATAACCGCAGTTGAACGGCCCGGTAAAATCCGGTACCGGATCGGATTTCAAATTCTTGATGACCTCTATCCCTTTTTCTATATGGACTTCTCTTCCTCTGCCCCAGTCATACAGGCGGTAAGTAATGTCGCTGGATTCCTGTACTTCCAGCAACCGTAATCCCCCGTTAATTGCATGAACCGTTCCGGCTGGAATAAAGATGAGATCTCCTCTTTTTACCGGAACAGAGCGCAGATATGGTTCAAATCTGTTTTCGGTAATGGCTTTTTTAAGTTCTTCCATGGAATAATTTCCGGTCATACCACAGATGATTTTTGTATCAGGTTGTGCATCCAGAATATACCAACATTCTGTTTTACCCCGGGAATTTTCATGTATCCGGGCGTAAGTATCATCCGGATGAACCTGGACAGATAATGTTTCATTTGCCTGAATAACTTTTATCAACAGTGGATAATCCCCCGTTCTGCAGGAAAGCGGTTCTTCTGGTTTTCCGGTTCCCGTGACAACCATGGATTCTCCAGCAGGATGGGTTGAAACAAGCCATCTTTCATAGCCCCATATTTTTGTTGAAATAAACGGTTCTAATTTAAACATCCTTATTCCTTATTTTTCCCAGAGTTTTTCCGGATAATAACCGTTTTCTATTTTTTTTGCAATTTCTGTTTTGACGATAGCTCTGTCTTCCGGATATGTCATACCGAACCAACTTTCCGGGGATGTGTAAAATTTGATTTTTCCTTTCCCTTTTGAAACAATACAGCTTGCACCTTCCGGAAGATATGCTTCGGCTTTTTCGCTGGTAATATTTTCGGACAGGAACTGTTCCCAGAATATATGAAATTCTTCGTATGCTTTCGGCGAGAAACCAAAGAAATTCATAGATACCCATTCTTTTCCGGTTAGTTCAATTTTTTTGTCATCAATAAGGCTGATTATTTTATCGTTTTCATAACCGATTTTTGTATTTTCTTTCATTGATACCAGGTAGTCATCTTTTACCGTACAAATTGCCCTGGAGACAGTTCCTGATTTACTCATAGTATTACCCAAAATAAAGCCTACCATTGCATGTTCGGTTCCATCGACAGGTAATGTTGTCAAGTGTTTTCCCAAAGTTTCAAATGCCATCCGTCCGTAATAATCATCAGCATTGATGACTGCAAACGGAGTTTTTATAGCTTCTTCTGCACAGAGTACAGCATGGATTGTTCCCCAGGGTTTTTTCCGGGAAGCAGCTTTTTCCTGTTGTTCTGCTGTTAACCATGCTTCCGGTGTTTGAAACACGTATTCTGCATCAAAGTTTCGGGCAACACGGTCAAAGAGCCGCTCCCGGAAATCTTTTTCAATATCTTTCCGGATAATATATACAACTTTGCCAAATCCGCTGCGCATAGCGTCAAATGTCGCAAAATCAAGTAGTGTTTCGTTATGCAATCCGACGGCATCAATCTGTTTGACTCCGCCATATCTGCTGCCCATTCCGGCGGCTAATACTAATAGTGTCGGTTTCATTATAACCTCCTGGTTGATTCGCTGTTGCGATTACTGTTTTTTACCAGCATATCACGGAAGCAGAAATACCGCAAGGTAAAAAAAAAGCTGTTCATGAAAGAATTTCATGGACAGCTTTTGAGTAAATCAGTAGGTTACTGTTTTTGTGTTAGGGAACCTTTTACGGTCAGGATGCCGTTTTTATAAGATGCGTCCAGTGTCCCTTCAAAAGAACGGGTTGCATCAGCAGCAGCTGTATCGGCTGTCAGTGTTATTTTTGTCCAATCCAATGCGTTCATATCGTTTTTTGAGCCGCCAGCTACCAGGTATTCATCTTTGAGCAGAAATTTTCCGGCAATATTGTCGGCAACGCCTGCTGCGGTGGAAAAAGATGTTGCGATATCAATTTTTCCGTTACTGTCTGTGAGAATCTGGTATGCAGTTCCCCGGTGCACAAAACGGATAGTCAGTTGTTTCCCATTTTCAGTAACAGTAAAGGCATCATTTACTGCAGTATCAAAAGATGCTATCGGATACAGGACTAATGACCGCAGTCCCGTAGGAATTGCTGCTTTTTTTGATGTTTCACTATCATAGCGGACTGTGTCAAAGTGGGTTGTTGACTGGGCTTTGGATGCGCCTGTCGCTGCATCATAACCGTCAGTAACAACAGCGTTGCCGCCTTCAC
>CALXOI010000113.1 GCA_944389965.1 uncultured Treponema sp. | reverse complement strand
ATCCTGCTGTGCTTTATTCCGGTAAAATGAAATGCAGAATTCAATGATAAAAACTGATTGAAGCAGTGAAATGTCTTCCTGTGTCAAATCCTTGACTTTTTCAAAATCCTGACGGATAAAAAAACACAGTTGGTTCCATTGGTAAAAGCTTTCCGCTGAATTTTTAATTGATTCAATTGCATTGTCCGGTTTAGCTGTCACAGTACTAAAAAAATTTTTTATGGAAAGCTCTTTTCCCGGATTTGCAATTTTTAGCTTTTTCAGGAAATAATCATGGTACTCTTCTTTTTTCAGTTTCCGCTGTAATTTTAAAAGAGCAATTTCTAACAGGGTGACAACAGGTGTAATTGATGGAATCAGTATTGCCGGCAGATTCCGGGGAATTTGCAGACAAAATAATTGTTTTTGGGGAATTTCTGCATTTCCCAGCATATCAGAAAAAAATATATCAGCCTGCTCTTTATGAAATATTTCTTCAGGTGTATTCTTCGGCAAATCATTTATTGCAGGGTATGGAATAGACGGATTGCTTATAATTTCCTGATACCGCCCGTTAATTTTTTCAAGATAAAAATCAAGAACAACAACTATCTGTTTTTCAGAATTTGATAAAACAGGAAAAATCTGTTTAGTATCAATTAACTTTTCCAATTCTTTTTTGACAACATCACTTGTATTTGAGAGATATTGCACAAGTTCCGGTTGTTCTTCTAAATGATGTTGGGCATACCGTTTTATATATTCAAGAAAATCAGTGATATTGACTTGTGCATTATTCTGTCTCATTGCATAATACTTTAACAGAATAAGAATATTTGTTGTTGTTGCCATATAGTTTATATAATAGCAAAAACAATATACAAAAACAAGTCTGTAACAGATGGCATACAGAATTTGCTATAAGGAGAATGGAATGAACAAAAAAAATCTTCAATCTATTATTGATGACAGCAGTCATATTGTTTTTTTTGGCGGTGCTGGAGTTTCCACGGAAAGCGGAATTCCTGATTTCAGATCCCAGGACGGATTGTACCGGCAGCAATGGGCATATCCTCCTGAAACAATATTGAGCAGGTCTTTTTTTGATGCCCATCCGGAAGAATTTTTTCGGTTTTACCGGGAAAAAATGATTGTGCCGAATGTAAAGCCGAACGCCGCCCATTATAAACTGGCAGAACTAGAACAGGCTGGAAAACTGACAGCAGTTGTAACCCAAAATATTGATGGATTACATCAGGCTGCAGGAAGTAAGCAGGTATATGAACTTCATGGCAGTGTGCTGCGCAATTATTGTATGCATTGCGGTACTTTTTATGATGTCCAGTATATTTTAAATGGAGCTCCGGTACCTGTGTGTGCAAATTGTGGCGGGATTGTTAAACCGGATGTTGTGTTATACGAAGAAAGCCTTGATGACCGCGTCATAGACGGTGCTGTTGCAGCAATTTCCAACGCTGATACATTGATAATCGGAGGTACTTCGCTGAAAGTGTATCCTGCTGCGTCCCTGATACATTATTTCCAAGGAAAACATCTGGTTCTTATCAACCGGGATGAAACTTCTGCGGATGATACGGCTGAATTGGTAATCAGAGACCGGATTGCACACGTGTTAGGTGAAATCCAGATTTAAGCGTTACCTATGGTGTCCTGTACTCTGTACACGTATACGTATGCAGTACGGGCGGAGCCTGGCGTGGAACTCCTGTGTTGTTCCGGTAAACTTGTTATAATAGCAGCGGAAAGACTGATTTCTTTATCGGTACGGATAGCAGTAACCGGGACTGTACCGGTTGCTGCTATACAGCCGGCTGTTTCTGTGCACAATACATTTTGAATCAAAACAAGGATACTGCCTGTTTTGTTCTATAAGCTGGGGCAAATTCGCCTGGTGGTATTATTACTGAGCAGACAGTTTTTCAACCTGTTCCGACAGCAACGGAATCAGCTGTTTTTTCCGGGAAACAATATCCTTCAGAATATAAATATTGTCATCCATTTTTGGGAATCCAAGTGCTTGGAGGAACGGTTGTTCTGCAGACACCAGCATAACACTGGTCAGTTTTGTGATATCGGTAACCATTAAGGCACAGAACAGGCACTTCCGGCTGCGGCGTTCTGTATCAAGCTCCTCAAATACTTCATCTTTCCGGGCAAGAAGTTCGTCGGTTGTATCAACTTCAATCTGGCTGACTGTGAATGAAAATTCCCCTTCCGTATACTCTTTCATATCCTGTTTGACAACTTCTGCGGCACTGCGGCCACCCAGTCTGCTGGCAGCGGTTAAAATATCCTGTCCCAACTCTTTTACATCAAGATTTGTAATATTTGACAGATATTCGGCAGTTTCCCGGTCTTCTTCCGTTGTTGTCGCAGACTGGAGCATCAACGTGTCGGACAGAATACCTGCTAAGAGAATTGAAGCGATTTCTTTTGGAATTGATACCCGGTTCTGCCGGTACAGGTTAGTAATGATGGTCGATGTCGCTCCAACGGGTTTATTGATAAAAGTAATCGGTTGCCGGGTAGTAAAATTTCCCAGCCTGTGATGGTCAATTACTTCTCTGATTGTATAGTTGTCCACACCTTCCACGGCTTGGGTCAGCTCATTATGGTCTACCAGCACTGCCTCTATGTTTGCTTCCCGGAGAAGGTCGCTTTCAGAAATAATTCCCAGCAGTCGGTTGTTGTCATCAACCACCGGCAGGCACCGTCCCGGTGATTTATGGAGCAACGGACGGGCTTTCCGTAGTGTGTCGTTTGCATTTACCGGCATGATGGAACTGTCCGCCATAGATGAAACCGGCGAAGAATAGACAATAAGCATTGCCGTAGCAGATGTGTCATAGGGACTGATGAGCAGGGAAACATTGTTTTTTTCTGCCATATCCCGTAACTTTTTGTCAATGGTATTTCCTGAAGTTACAACGACTGCCCGTACATTTTGTGAAATACAATATTCCTGTATATCCGTCCGGTCACCGGTTATAACCACTGCGTTTTCTGCCGGGTGTACCGCCAGCATTTTCTTGAAAGTTTCAAATCCGGCAGCGGCAACCAGCATAGCGCATTTGAACAGTTCCGTTTCGTGGTGCAGTACAACCGGCTGGGCAGACAGGGTTGTGGTGATAAGGGATATACTGGTAGAAACAGCCGCTTCTTTTTCAGGGTTCAGTATTTTCAGTACATTTTTTGCAAACGCATTGTAATGGAGCAGGGCGGAATATTTACCGTCTTCAGTTACAACCGGCAGCACTTTTGTATCACTTGCTTCCATTTTTTCCAGCGCAGCCCAGAGGGATGTTCCGGTAGGTACAGTCTGACATTCTCCGCTGATGTAGTATTTTACTTTTGGAATCAGATCCGGAATGTATTCCGGTACCGGTACAGAAAAGCGGTTGAAAATATATTCCGTCTGGGGAGAAATTTTTCCTGCCCGGGCAGCGACATATTCATGTTGTCCCAGATTCTGCTTTAACCGGGCATACGCTGCCGCAGAGATAACCGAGTCGGAATCAGGATTCCGGTGACCGATGACATAAACTGTTTTCATACAGGAAAACCTCCGGAACGATTGTACCATGGAACAAAATGCAAAACAAGACAGTGGTTCCGTGTCGTGGTTCCGGCGGTCGGAGCAGCGCAGTAACCGCACATTGTATTCTTGACAAAGAGCCGCTGATATTATATAAAACATATGAACAAGTGTTCAATTGTTTGTTTTTTTTTATTCACACAGGAGTTGAAAATGGAACAGGAACAGGAATCGCTGGAAACGTCTAATGAATTCATCCATATCCATCAGGATAAGGTGCGGCAGTTGAACGAAAAAATGCCGGCAGAAGAAATGTTGTTTGATTTGGCAGAATTGTTCAAAATATTCGGCGACACAACCCGGATCAAAATTCTATTTGCGTTACTGGAATCGGAAATGTGCGTATTTGATATTGCAGCCTTGCTGGGAATGACCCAGTCGGCGATTTCCCACCAGTTGCGTGTTCTGAAAACAAACGGACTGGTTAAATTCAGGCGAGAGGGTAAACTGTTGTTTTATTCTCTTTCAGATAGCCATATTACATCCATTCTCAGCCAGGGGATGGAGCATATTGAAGAGTAATTCCGCAATAAAAGAATTAGGAGGTGTTATGAATAAGCATGATGAACATACCGGCAGCGGCTGGGCAGTGGAGTGTGACTGCGGGCATTGTCACGGACATAATTCCCCGTCCGGCGGTGTTCCGGAACAAGACACCGGGGGACGGGAAGAATCCCATCTGCTGCCTTTGGTTAGAATCGGAGCAGGCGGTATCCTGTTTGTTGCCGGGATCATAACCGGTGTGCTGGTTCCGCCGGGAACCGGTTTTGTTGCCGGCGGCGGCCTGCGCCTGATGCTGTTTATCTTATCTTGTCTGGTTACCGGAGGAACGGTACTGCTGACAGCAGTAAAAAATATTTTCCGGGGGGATATATTTGATGAAAATTTTTTAATGTCTGTTGCAGCCGCCGGTGCATTTGTAATCGGAGAATATCCCGAAGCCGCCGCTGTTATGTTGTTCTACCAGATAGGGGAATTTTTTCAGGATTATGCGGTTGGCAAATCCCGCCGTTCCATACAGGCGCTCATGAAACTGCGCCCTGACGGAGCACGGATTATCCGGGACGGACAGCCTGTCTGGGTTGATGCCGAATCTGTTTCTGTAGGAGAAATTGTAGAAGTCCGGCCGGGAGAACGTATTCCGGTGGACGGAACCATAGAGTCCGGCAGCGGGTTTATTGATACTGCAGCCCTCACCGGTGAATCCGTTCCCCGTAAAGTGCATCCGGGGGATGAAGTGCTGGGCGGTTCTATCAGCACTGACGGAGTACTGTATATTGTGACGGACAAGGTTCCCGGGGAATCGGCTATTGCACGCATACTGGAACTGGTGGAACACGCCGGCAGTAAAAAATCCGTATCAGAACAATTCATTACCCGGTTTTCCCGTGTATACACGCCGCTGGTAACCATTGCAGCGGTATTAGTTGCTGTAGTTCCCCCGCTGGTAATTCCCGGAGCGGCATGGAATACCTGGATTTCCCGGGCATTGATTTTTCTTGTTGTGTCATGCCCCTGTGCGCTGGTTCTTTCTGTTCCGCTTGGTTTCTTTGGCGGTATCGGTGCCGCATCCCGCCGGGGAATTCTGGTTAAAGGCAGCTGCTTTTTGGAAAAACTGTCCCGGACGGGTACTGCGGTATTTGATAAAACCGGAACGCTGACAAAAGGTGTGTTCCGGGTAACCGCCGTTCACCCTGCAGCCGGCAGCGGAATGACTGCGGATGAACTGATAGCGGTTGCCGCTCATGCAGAAAAATATTCCAGCCACCCGATTTCTGTGTCCCTGCAGGCAGCCCACCGGCAGAATGCCTGCTGCACCTGCACGGCACAACCTGATCCTGACTGTGCCTGTTGCAGCCGGGTGCATCTGGCTGATGTACAGGAAATATCCGGTCAGGGTATCAGTGCCGTAATGAACGGGGCAGCTATTCTTGCCGGAAACAGTATCCTGATGAAAAACCGGCAGGTTACCGGTTTTGAACAGGTTTCGCACGGTAACCCTGCACTTACCCCGGAACAATGCGCCGCAGCGGACGGAGGTACGGTCGTTCACATTGCCGAAAACGGTATATACGCCGGTCATATTGTTATTTCTGATGAGCTGAAACCCGGTGCGGCGGAATCCCTTGCCCTGCTGAAACAATCCGGAGTTAACAAAACCGTCATGCTTACCGGTGATTCTGCTGCAGCGGCAGACCGGGTTGCCGCAGAACTTGGACTTGACGCCGTGTATGCGGAACTGATGCCCGGAGACAAAGTATCCAAGGTGGAACAGTTGCTTGTACCGGACAGCGTTCTGCTGTTTGTGGGAGACGGCATCAATGACGCTCCGGTACTTGCCCGTGCTGATGTAGGCATCGCCATGGGTGCAGCCGGTTCTGATGCTGCTATAGAAGCCGCTGACGTAGTGATTATGACGGATGAAATATCAAAAGTACCGGAAGCTCTGGCCATTTCCCGGAAAACGATGGGAATCGTCCGGCAGAATATTGTCTGTGCGTTAGGGGTAAAAGCCGCTGTGATGGTACTGGGAGCGGCAGGTATTGCATCCATGTGGGCAGCAGTTTTTGCAGATGTGGGGGTTTCCGTGCTGGCCGTATTGAACGCCATGCGTATGCTGTCTGCCGGAAATAGTAACCGGAAAAAATCATTCCGCCGGTAGGCAACAGGCGTTTGCGGAATATTTTGCTGTTCCGGAAAAAACTGTCCCGCATACTGCGTAATAAATTTATAGGAAATTCATTACCTGCGGGATACCTACTTGCGTTTTTCTTCCGGATATGATAATATATCTACATTACGCCGGCGTGGTGGAATGGTAGACACGACAGACTCAAAATCTGTTGCTCGCGAGGGTGTAAGAGTTCAAGTCTCTTCGCCGGTATGCAAGCCGCTTCTTTTAAGAAGCGGCTTTTTTTGTATTTAGTTCCTGATTTCCGCCTGTTTTTCTTTTTTTGGGCGCATGCCGCCGAGGGCGGCACCGGGTCGGCTCCGGGCTTCCGGTTCCGGGGCAGCGTAA
>CALXOI010000112.1 GCA_944389965.1 uncultured Treponema sp. | reverse complement strand
GAGGTTAATATGCTTGAACCTTTAAATAAGACTGTAATCCTGAATAAGCAGTAGTCCTTCCAAATGATTTAATTCTTATGGTTGTCTTGGCCGGTTCCTGTAATAGGGGAACCGGCTTTTTACGCTTTCCTTCTTTTGACGGAAAAGCGCAATACAAACTCATTTCCGGGCTTTGTCAGGTTGGCAAAGCCCGTTTTTTTTCTTCTTTTCGCTGGAGGTTGTATGGCAGCGGGTGTTCCTAAAGGTTTCCGGTAAATTCCCTGCTGAAAAAGCTCAGGGGAGAATACGTCCGGTCGTATTTTGGAAAATAGGGCATTTTTGATCGGTGAAACGGTTCATTTACTTGCAAATGTACGGGATTATAAATAACATATATGAAATGTAGATTTTTTAGAAAAAATTTATCATGATAAAGAGTTTTTAAATTTTCAAGAATTATTATTGCAAATAAAATTGATAATAAATTTTCTTATGTTATAATAACATATATATAAATGTTCAGCAGTAAAGCCAACCGATTTTATAGTATTTTGCTGGGTATATTTTAACTGCTTTTCTGATGGATTTGTAAGTGAGGAAATATGAAAAAACAGTCTTCCGGAACAGTGAGAATAAAGTATTCCATTGGTTTTAAACTCATATTGATTATTTCTGTCATTGTTATCGTATCGCTGGGTGCCCTGACTGGGTTGGTCAGTTATTTTGTCGGTAGCGATGTCCGGGTAACGGCAGAACAAAATAACCATACCGTTAATACACGATCTGCATCTGCTACAGAAAGTTTTTTAACAACGTTGCGGTCAAATGTATTTCTGTTGCTGGATATGTTGAATGCGGGCGGATCTGCCGGTTCGGCCGGGGTTTTGTCCCGGCAAACCACTGCAATGTTTTTTGAACGCAATCAGGATGTTGCAGCTATTATTATTCCTGGTTCCGGGAATAGTGCCCGTAGTTTATATAACAATCGTTTTTTCCTGTCCAATGAGTTGGAAACTTCGGTTATAGACCAGTTTCTGACCATTCATGCTGAAGAAGTTTCCCGGTCAGAAGCCGGGGAAACAATTGCTTTGAACTGTGCTCCGATATTCAATCTTCCGGTGTTGGCGGTTCTGTTTCCTTGGAAAGAAAGCGGATTCAATCAGACAGCTATTGTCTTCTTTTCTTCCGAATCTCTTTCTAACAGTTTCAGTGGTTCCACTGTCAATGAATCTTTTATGATAAACGACGCCGGTGATTTATTGATTCACGGTGATTTCCAGCAGGTTAAAGCGGGTATCAATATGTCCAATAACCCGTTGGTAGAGGAAATGCGCCGCAATAATGATGATAACCGGCAGATTTTGTATACAATGGATGGAAAAACATATTTTGGTGCGTATGAGAAGTTGTCAATAGGTGACATCGGGGTCCTGACAACGGTA
The DNA here is from genome assembly GCA_944389965.1 of uncultured Treponema sp. Classification (GTDB taxonomy): domain Bacteria; phylum Spirochaetota; class Spirochaetia; order Treponematales; family Treponemataceae; genus Treponema_F. Next base: position 5,206 of record CALXOI010000112.1, on the reverse strand, counting down.
GAGCAGTCGGTCGTGTTGGAGGCTGTTACCCAGACTTTAATCCGGAACTTGTGGTTGTCATTGTCTATCCTGTTCCTTGCGGTTTTATTTATCTGGATATATTCAAAAACAATCAGTAATCCTTTGCGCCGGCTGACGGCAGCTTCAGAACAGATCGGGCAGGGAAATTTTGATATTACACTGAAATCAAAGGCCCGTGATGAGCTGGGTGTTCTGACGAAAAGCTTTACCAGTATGGCAAAAGGACTTGCAGAGCGGGAACGGCTTAAAGATACGTTTGGACGGTTTATCAATAAAAATATTGCAGAAAAGGCTGCCCGGGGTGAACTGGAATTGGGTGGTGAAAATAAACAGGTTACGATTTTCTTTTCCGATATTCGTTCTTTTACTGCTATTTCTGAAAAACTTGAACCGGCGGAAGTTGTTGAATTCCTGAATGAATACATGACCCGTATGGTTGAATGTGTAAATAAGACAAATGGTGTTGTTGATAAATTTATTGGTGATGCAATTATGGCAATCTGGGGTGCACCGGAATCTTCCGGTTCGCCGGCACAGGATGCGTTGAATTGCGTCCGCGCGGCATTGATGATGCGTGCGGCTCTTAGGGAATACAATAAAGACCGGGGCGGAGACAAAAGACCGATTATTAAAATTGGTTGTGGTATCAACAGTGGTCCGGTTATTGCCGGACAGATTGGTTCAAAAAGCCGTATGGAATACACTTGTATCGGTGACGCCGTAAACTTTGCTTCTCGTACGGAATCCCTGAATAAACCACTGGGTACTGATATATTGATTACTGAAGATACGTATAACTTGATACGTGAACATGTTGCGGTTGAACCTATGCCGACGGTTACTGTAAAAGGAAAAGAAAAGCCCCAGCGGTTATATGCTGTTGTAAATATGCCGCAGGCAGAAGATATACCCGGTGCCGGTAAAAACGGTCCCAAGTCCCTTGCAGAAGTAAGGTCGTTGCTGGGTATTCCGACCCCTGATATTGAAAAGGTTGATCTTGATGCAGACGAAAAGAAATATAAGATCCAAGGCAACTGACGTACTGTTTGTTCTCATTTGTCTTTCCGGTGCTGTATTCAGTTTATGGCAATTTCAGAATAAACTGTATCAGGGGCTGGAAAAATTAAATGAACAGCCGATTGCTTCAATAACATTCAAATACCGTACTGCACAGCGTTGCTTTCTTGATCGGGTGCTTTGGGACAGGCTACGGCAGAATTCTCCTGTGTATAACGGTGACAGTATCCGGACAGCATCCCAGTCAGAAGCTGTTGTTACTTTTATTGACGGTACAACATTATCCCTTGACGAAAATACACTGGTACAAATCTTTTTTAACAACGATTCAACTACGGGGACTGGCGCTTCGGTTTCTTTTGACTCTGGTAATATCAGTGTTCAGTCCTCTGCTTTCGGTGTTGCGGTTAACTCTGGGAACAATACATTCCGGCTGGTCGGGGATTCCGGTGCTTCAGTATCTGCGGCTTCCGGCAGTGATGTGGTGATGCAGGTTGACAGCGGTTCCGCAGTATTGGAATCCGGAGGACAGTCCCTGGGAATGAGTGCAGGTTCTGCTGTTATTGCAGGAGCCGGTGGTATTACTGAAGTTCCTTTTATTGTGACCCAGCCGGCAAAAAATATCCGGTATATTACGGAATCCCCTGATCCGTACCAGGTTCCTTTTGTATGCCGGGTTGCAGGCGGTACCAATGTGCCGTTGGTTATACTGGCTGTTGCCGGAGACAGTTCCTTTGGTGACGCCCGTTATTATGCTTTTAACAATATTGATGATGTTGCAGTGTCTTTGGCAGCGGGTGACTGGTGGTGGCAGATTTATCTTCCTGAGGAAAATCTTGCGTCAGTACTGACGGTTCCGGCAGCGGGTTCCCCGGAGATTTCTTTTGAGACAGCACAGCCATTGATTTCAGCTGGAAATGGTCCTGCCGCATCGGGTAAACTGTCTGTATTATATGCGGAGACGCCACAAGTTATTACTCCGGTTAGTGATGCTGTTGTCAGTTACCGTTCTAAAAATCCTCCAATCAGGTTTATCTGGACCGGAAGTGAATCTGCTTCTTCTTTCCTGTTTGAAATTGCTGATAATCCGCAGATGAACCGGCCGATTCTTAGCCAGCGTAGCGCGCAGATGTCCAGTATTGTATCAAATTTGGGTACCGGAACCTGGTATTACCGGATAACGCCTTATTATTCAATCAATAATTACGGTTACGGAACTCCTACTCCGGTCCGGCAGTTTTCTGTTGTGCAGAATGCTGCATTGGAAGCTCCCGTATTGCAGGTTCCGGTAGACGGCAATCTGGTGAATGTCGGTTCCCGGCAGGAAGGGGAGTCTCCGGCAGATTTATATTTTTCCTGGAAAAGTACACCGGAAAATGTTAACTATACCTTTTCTTTATGGCGGACAGACCGGAAACAGGATTCACTGATTTCTGTTGAAACAACAAATAACTATGTGTCATTGCAGCCGGATGTACAGGGAATCACAACGGGTCAGTGGTCTTGGCAGGTTTCAATTACCGATACGGAAGGAAATTCGGAAATATCTCCGGTCCGGTCTTTTTATGCAGTGGAACAGGATATAGAACAGAGAACCGTGTTCCCGCCAAATAATTACCGGCTTGCATCCATGCGTACACAGGACATAAAATATGTCTGGAAAACAAATATCATTGAGAAGACGCATCTCCAAATTTCTACAACACCGGATTTCTCAACGTTGGTGATAGATGCTGTTTCTGATACAACTTCCCTTGCCGGCCGGTTCCTGGATGTAGGTACTTATTATTGGCGGGTATCTGCAACACTTGGTGATATAGAGATTGCCACAGAACCAAAAACGCTCATAATAGAACCGCCCCTTGATATACCGGTTGTACAGGAGCCTGTTGCCGGAGGCAAAGCTGTGGTACGCCCGCAAGTTGAATATGAATTCTCTTGGCAACCAGTACAGGAAGCTGATTATTATCAGTTTAAATTATTCAGACCGGACGGAACTCCGCTGTATGAAGAAAACTATATAGAACATACATCCTTATCGCTTGATTTAGAAGATGTTCCTGAAGGTTACTATACATGGACATTGCAGGCTCACCGGGAAGAAACCATGGAGGCATCAAAATCAAGTGGTTACACAGGATCATATTCATTCTTGTTGCGGCAGCTGCGCCCGGTTTCTTTGGAGACGCCGGCAGACGGTTCTTATTTTGACGGTATTTCTGCGATAAAGGATCCTGCTTCTGCCCAGTGGTATACAAAAGATGATTTGTCTTATGCCCGGTTCCAATTGTGGCAGGAAACGGCATCTGGTACTAAACTGATACAGGAAATTGAAAATCCGGAACGAATTGTTCAGTTCCCGCGGCTGTATGAAGGGGAATACTTCTGGACAGTAGACGCATTGACATTTGATGATCTGGATATTTCTGCTCAAATACCTAACAGGTTTACAGTTGGTGCCATAGCAAAATTGCCGGCTACTGCGGGCGGATCTCCGGAAGATGACTATGTAATTGATGTTGAGTATCTGTTACAATCCCGGTCAATTTTGTTCCGGTGGGAGCCTGTTGCTGATGCGGAACAGTATATTTTCAGGATTACACGGCAGAACGATACCGGTAATATAACCGATATTGTCTCGGTTGTATTGGATGCAGGAACAACAGAGTATGAATTGACCGATTTAAGTGTGCTTGACCGGGGGCGTTTTGAATGGTCTGTTGAGGCTCAGAATTTATTTGAAGGTGAAATCTTTCAACGTGGCGTACCACATTCAGCTGCCTTTATTATTGATATTCCGGAAATAACAGTTCCAGAAGTGAAGGAAGAAACAGGAGACCGGTATGCATTGTAAGTATATATTCTTCTTTTTTGCCGGATTTTTGGTATGTGTTTCTACCGCAACAACCCAAATACAGCTTGTTTCTCCCCAACCTTTGCCTGATTATTTCATCGAAGAAACAGATGAAGGAAGAATGATTATCCAACGGTTTCAATGGCAGTCAATTCCCGGGGCTTTACAGTATGATTTTACTCTAGAAGAAAGCACGGAAGACGGCTGGGAAGAAATAAATTTTCAAACTGTGACAGATAATTTTGTTTCAATAGAACTTAGCCCCGGGGAATACCGGTATAAAATCGCTGTATACAATTTACTTGGAATTGTAGAGACAGAGTCAGAGTGGGAAGCTGTTTCTATAAAACAGGCATATAATCCGGGTCTCGACAGTATTTCACCGGATATTATCTATTTGGAAGAAGCTAATTCAGGTATATTTACGGTAACCGGACAGAATCTCCGGGAAGAAACAAAGTTTTATTTGCGGGTAATAAACTCGCAAAATACGGAAAATATTATTTTTCCCTTATCCAAAGAAATAGAAGAAAATAACCGCCGGGTACGGTTACAGTTTGATATAGATCAGATAGATGTGGCGGATTATGTATTGGTGGCGGAAAATCCCGGAGGTTTGGATGCAGAAAGTTCTGGAATCCGGATTCAGTTTAGAAAACCAATAGATTTTAATATTTCTGCAGGATATATGCCTGCGATTATTCCTTATCCTGACACGGTAAAAACATACTTTAATTCTATATTTTATCCTTTTTCAGCTGGTGCCCGGATTACTTTTATTCCGGTAAAGCGTCGGGGTGGGTATTTTGGTGCGGCGATAAGTGGAGCTTACTCTCTGCTGTTTTATGATACCGGTGCATATACTCTATCGGGACATCTTGTGGAATCGAATTTGTTGTTTGTATATCAATTTCCCATTGTAAAGCAATTTTTGACTTTTGATGCTCATGTGGGAGGGGGTTTTGTGTATTTTATCGACACGAAATTCAGTTATTCTCATGATTTGCAATCGGATATATTGAATGCAATGTTTCCGGCTGTTAGCGGCGGACTTTCCTTGCAGTTTTATGTTCTGAGACGGTTGTATATTGAGTGTGGTGCTGATGTTACTTTCGCTTTTGCCCCTGATATGCCTTTATTGATTACCCGCCCTCAATTATCAATTGGCTGGCAATTTTAGATATTGCAGGTGGTGTATAGAGGTTATTGGGAGAAATAATTATGATACGTAAAAAAATCGCTTATGTATTTATAGGTATTATATTATGTTTTACGATCTCCTGCGGAATGCTGAGTCAATCAATTCCGGACTAT
>CALXOI010000111.1 GCA_944389965.1 uncultured Treponema sp. | reverse complement strand
CGGCTTCCGGAAACAAATTCACGCTGCAAATCATCCGCAGAAGCTACCGTGTCATTGTACAGAAATTCTGCTGTAGCAAAATTATCAAAAAAATGGCTACTTTGATTCTGTATCATGTTAATTTTACCGGTACGCATAATGCTGGCTCCCTCAGCATTCACTACGCAGAAAACACCGTTTCCTTCATAGGATTTCATTTCCAATGCTTCAAGAAATCCGTCCAGCCGATATTCGGCAATAATACTGCGTACAACGGTTTCACCGATACTGATACCTGTTACCGGTTGGGCAAACACCAGTCGGGCTTCCCCATCGGAATTCAACCCGGTAAATATTACCGGGTTTCCACTGTGCAGCAGTGTACGTATCCGTGTATCAGATGTCCAGGGAGTACAGGCTGTTGTCCCAGAACCAATCAGGGAATCATCCATACCCAAAAGATACAACCCGTCTACCCGGGCATTCTGCCTAGTATATTCCAGATAAGAAAGTACCGTTTCCGTATCAAGATTCAAATAGACCAGACTGTTCCGGACGAGTCCGATTCTTTCCCAAGTATTATCCAGTACATTCTGAAGTGTAAAATTCAACTGTTCACAGGTTTCCAAAACATGTTCCAAGGAACCATACTCATTTGCTTCATTTATATCTGTAATGAAAGTATTCAGAATAATCTGGGAGGATATTAGTGTCAGCAGCAATGTGACCGTCAAACCAATCAGATATTTGAGCGTTGTTCTATTCATACAGTCCCTTCCAGATTACATTATTGGAAAAAATTAACGTATTAGTATACAATGCATTCTTTTTATTCTGCAAGATGATGAATATCCTGTTATCTTGAAAATTAAAATTGACAGGAATATTATTTTTGTTTATCATATTTTTTATGGGTTTTGATTTACTTGTTATTGATTCACAAAATGATTTTTGTTCTAAAGACGGTACATTATATGTTCCGAATGCTGAACATGATTGTCAGCGTATTGCAGATTTTATTCTCCATAATCTTGATAAGATCGATGCAATCCACATGACTCTTGATACGCATCCGTTTTTTCATATAGCACATCCGATTTTCTGGAAAGATAAAAATAATGCTGAGCCTCCTGTTTATACGCAAATTACGTATGAGGATTTTAAAAACGGAATATATACGCCTGTAGATAAAAACCTTTATCAGAGGGTTGAAAGTTACCTCTTGAACCTTGAATCCCGCGGGCGGTACACCTTGACGATATGGCCGCCCCATTGTCTTTTTGCAACACCGGGAGCTTGTATCAATGAGGATATACGTGCCGCAGCCCATACCTGGGAGAAAGAAGTTCCCGGAAGAAGCATTAACTTTGTTGTTAAAGCAGCCAATCCGCTCACAGAGCATTACAGTGCGATTCAGGCTGAAGTTCCCGATCCTGCGGATCCTACAACAAAAACAAATTTTACCCTGATTGAAAAATTAAAACACAAACACATTGCAGTGGTGGGAGAAGCTCTCTCTCATTGTGTTTCAAACACAATCAGGGATTTATGTATTTATATCCCGCCGGAACAGATTACCCTTGTGACAGACTGTACTTCCAATGTTGCAGGATTTGAATATATTGGAAAAGAATTTCTTGAAACCTATACTGCACGAGGCATGAACACTATTGTCTCTACAGACCCGGTACAGTAACCATCACCAGAATATGGATACACAGATTGTTACTGTTGAAAACATTGTTTCCGGGGGAAACTACATAGGTTCTGTCAACGGTAAAAAGGTATTTTTTCCCGGCGGTATCCCCGGTGAAACAGTTGAAATCAGTCTGGTAGAATCAAAAAACGATTATTGTACAGCCCGACTGGTTTCCGTCATAAATCCGTCACCCTACCGGGTTGAAAACGACTGCCCGGCTGGTGAAATGTGTGGCGGTTGCAATATGCGGCATATAGAGACGGGCTACCAGCAGCAGCTACGGAGCAGCATCCTTCAAAACTTGTTTCTTCATAAAGGGATTCCTGTTCCAGCATACCACACCGTTTCCGGTAACTGTGACGGATACCGGTGCCGGGTGCAGCTCCATACGGGAGGACTTGTTTCCCGGCATTCAAACCGTACCGTACAGATTCACGACTGTCCTGTTGCAACACCTGAAATACGTGCTTGGCTGCGTGATACACCACCCCAGCACCGGCCGGGTGGAAAGCTGTATCTTTTCGGAGATCAAAGAGTTTTGGAAAGCGGAATATCCGGTGTTGTTGTTGCATCGGTTCCGGAATACAAACAAAAAACACACCGCGGCAAGACACCGGGTATAAAACCAGCCCGTCGGTATACCGGTACGGTTGTGTCAGAAGAAACCCTGTGTAAAGTTGAATTATCAATTCAAACTCCGGCATCTGTGCTCAAAAAGCAGATTTTATTTGATGTACGGGGCTTTTTTCAGTCAAATTTAGAATTACTTGAAAAAACACTGGCTATATTATATAAAGCAGCTGCTGAGACCCCCCGCCGGCGTCTGTTGGATATGTATTGTGGTGCAGGTACGTTTTCCGTCTTTTTAGCAGATATTTTTGATCACATCACGTTGGTGGAACACAACCGGGATGCATTGGCATATGCGGAACAGAATCTTGCAGGAAAACCCCACTCCAGTTATGGTATCAGTGGAGAAACGTGGGTAAAACAATGTGCCGCCGCAGACACCGCAAAAAACGGAAACTTTGATGCGGCAGTAATTGACCCTCCAAGAAGTGGCATGGAAGAAGCGGTCAGAAAGTATCTTGCGGACACTGCCATACCCTATATTTTTTCAATATCCTGTGATCCGGTTACCCATGCACGGGACTGCAGCATATTAGTACAATCAGGGTATCAACTCCAACAGTTGTATTTCCTTGATTTTTATCCTCAGACATCTCATATTGAGAGCCTTGCAATTCTGAAAAAATTATGAAAAAAAGCTTCCTGTTACTTCTTGCCTTTGTTTCCTTTCCCTGTACCGGATTCTCTGTAAGTACCGTTTCTTTGGAGCCAAACTGGCAGCTGGTAACAGGAGGTACACCTGTTACACCACCAGTCAGAACAGAGTATGGATTTGCAGTCATGCTTGACGGTAGAAATCTGGCAGCAGTATCAAATACCGGGAAACAGCTTTGGCAGGCTGTTGTTCCCGCCGGTGCCCCCGCAGATTTTATGGGAATTGGCGGTGCCGGATTTCTGTTTGTTGTTACCGGAACAAATACCCTGTCGTTATATAACCCCAGTGGCTTGCGGCTTTGGTCTGTCTCGGTACCTGATACGATAAAATCCGTTCCTCTGCAAGGACGGGATGGCAGGGTTTTCGTGCAATGTGAAAACAGTATTTTCTGTTACGGACTCAATGGTACTTTAAAATGGGAAACACCGGCAGGTGCTAGGGCTGATTTTCCGTTGTATGAACTGGAAGACGGAAGTATCCTGCATATCCAAAAAAAAACAATCCAAGGTTGCAGCACCGGTCTCCGGATTTCACCGTTTGGAACTATTCTTGAAGAAATTACTTTTACCGGCAGCATTACGGCTGCTGCCGGAACCAATAACGGTGTCATCCTTACATTCAGGGACGGTTCTACCGGATGCTGTTCTTCAACCGCCAATATGTCTGAAACAAAATGGTCCCTTCCAGCGGGAACTGTTACCAATGCGTCCAGTATCATAGTAAATAATACAAATCAATGCGCAGTCATTTCTGCGTCAGGGACATCCACGTGCCTTACCATATTGGATTCCGTCGATGGAGCAATTCTATCCGTGCAGACAGTCCCGATACAGTGCAGCGGAATCCTTTTTGCATCTTTCGACTCGGATGCCGTCGTATTATGCGATTCAAATATTGCCGGAGCATATTCGATTCAGCAGGAAACACTTTGGGAAGTTAAAATTCCAGACCGGAAACCCTGGACATACATTTTGTACCTGCAGAATGGATATCTCGTGCTCATGGAAAAAAATACCTGGGTAACTTCGGCTTACCGGGTAACGCAGCATATCGGAGCAGTTGAGGTTGCACCCCAGTCTGGCACTGATAACACAACATATCAGGTATATACCGATGCGGCAGCGGCAAAAAAGGGATTTTCTGCTGCATCAACTGTGTATATTCCACAGCTTATATCTAAACCGACTGCAGAGCTCATGGCTGTAAAACTACCTGCCGGAGAATACGGGGAGCAGGAAGGAGAATGGATGGCAGCAATGTTAATAGAAACAGACCGGTTAACAAATCGGTTCAGTGTCAGAGACAATTCCTCCTCGGGCTCCTTTTTTTCAAAAAATATGTCCTATGCAGAACAAATCCTGCACTTGATACCCTTGTTTGAAAGCAGCGCATTCAATACAATGCTCTGTTCAATTATACAACGTGAAACAGATGCAACCCTTTTATCAGCGGCTCTCTCTGCTGCGGGAAGTATCGGATTTGATAAAGACAGTAGTATTCTGACCACAATCCAACAACTGGTTTATAAACAGACAATTCTTACCAACAACCGGCTGACACAAGATATATGTGACACCGTGTATTCCATATGCAAATTTATGGGAAAGCCGGCTCTGATTTCGCAGGGACGGTATATTTTATCATTCCTGCTGAATCAACAGATAGACAGCCGTACCAAAATATATGCGGCAACAACAATGAAGAAATTAATTACGTTACAAATGTAGCATGAATATATATTTCATGTTATACTATAATATAATTGATGAAGAATCGTATTTTTTATGGAGGAAAAATGACAAGAAAAATCAGTTCATTTGTATTTACCATTTTACTTACATGGATGTTTGTAATTCCGGTAACTGCTCTGGAAGTTAATGAACCGGAGCTGGAAAGTGTTTCACCGGATGCTGTTGTTTTTATCAATTACACAGGTCCGCACACCGTTATCGATTCTTTGGAGCAGATAAAAAATATCGGTTCTTCTTTAGGTACGGTTATTGCAACAAACCCGGAATCTGCAGGAACGGCAGGTAATCCCGCTCGGTATTATGTTATCCATGCGGTTGATCCTGAAACACAGGCTGGTCTTGATGCAGATATATTGATTGTGGGCGAAAATGCAACCGTCGATCACATTAGAAACCTTCGTCATATTATCGCCGCATATCTGACCGCAGCTTATAATTATTCTGAGCAGGATGCCCAGACTCTGGCAGTATTTATTACAGTGTATAATGCTGTATACCGGGGAAATATGGATGCATTCAACTCAAAATATAAACCGGTCGTAACCCAAAACCTGACCAGCGACAAAGCGGGACTTGCCTTAAACTATCAGGACTGGCCCGGAAAATCACAAATTGTTATCCCCCTTTCCAATCCGACAGGAGGTTTAAGTACAATCGATACCGGCGTTATTTCCGATAAGCAGGTTGTCGAATCCCTCAGAGAAGAAGAAGACATGGGCATTGATGTCCGTAAAGATCTGGTTGATATAAAGGAACGGGAAGCAGATATCGCAGAAGAACAGGCTGCTGAAGCCCAAAAACAGGCCGTACAAGAAACAGAAAAACAACAACAGGAAGAGCAGAAATTAGCCGAAGTCAAAAAAGAAGCTGAAACAGCACAAGAAGAAGCTGAAACAGCCCGGAGAGAAGCTGAAGCAAATCCTGATGATGTAGAAGCACAAAAAGAAGCCGAACAGAAAGCTCAAATTGCTGAAGAAAAACAGCAAGAGGTTGAAGAACAGACTCAAAAAACCCAGGAACAAACTCAAATTGCTGAAGAAAAACGACAAGAAGCTGCTGAACAGCAAGCTGTAGCTGATCAGAAACGGGAAGAAGCAAGAATTGACCGGACAGAAATCGCAAAAGACCAGCAGAAGCTGATACTTGCCGGCAGAACTCCTGATGCAGACGGTGTATACGGATTAAGAATTCTAGATGACACTTTCTCTACAATGGTCAAACTGAACAAAACAAATGGTTCCGTAATAAAAGAATCACCGGTAACTGTAATCCGGGGACGGACATTGCTTCCTGCCGGAGAAAATTATATGGCAATTGCCGGACGGACTGGAGGAAACGCAGCAGTTAAAGTTGTATTGCTGGATACCACAAATATGGAAATTGTTGCAGAAAGTGCAGAATTCGCATCAGAACAATCTGTACTTGTCCAGGACGGAGACGCATATTATGCTGTTATACAGGATACCAATGGTTGGGTTTTGGGAAAATATAACAGCGATTTAAAGCTGCTGTTAAAATCAAAAATAACCGTGCATCCAGCAACACCGGTAACTGTTACCGAAGCGGGTATTTGCGTTACGGCAACAGACGGCAGCGCAAAACTGTTGTCTCTGTCGAATCTCGATGAAATAAAATAAATGAAAAGACTGCCTGGTTACAGGCAGTCTTTTTTTAGAATTGATTACCGGATTCTTTTGAAAATAATTATTTCCCCTGCGAAAAATATGTCCCTTGATGCCGACACTTTGGAGCCGGAAGGTCTGCCTGTTTTCCTGGACAAGGCACAGATGCTTGTGGATTATATAAAGACCCTTTCATTTGAAGATTTAAAAGCCCTTCTTTCCTGCAACGAAAACCTTGCCCGCCTTAATTACGGGCGCTACCAGTCCATTAACCTGAAGGAAAACACAAACCCTGCCCTAGTGACTTTTGAAGGTATACAGTACAAAT
>CALXOI010000110.1 GCA_944389965.1 uncultured Treponema sp. | reverse complement strand
TTACGCTGCCCCGGAACCGGAAGCCCGGAGCCGACCCGGTGCCGCCCTCGGCGGCATGCGCCCAAAAAAAGAAAAACGGAAAACCGGAGGAAAGCCGGCTGGTTTTCTGACACTGTTTACAGGAACACCGAAATGCAGTACACTGCCTCTATGTCGGAAAAAATCACGTATCTTGCAAAACTTGGCGAACTGACGCTGAAGGGGTCAAACTTAAAAGAATTTGAAAACCGGCTGGTGGAAAACGCCCGGTTGTATCTGGAAACGGTTCCGGCATCGGTTAAACTTTGTGCCGGACGGTTGTATATTGAAGGACCGGAATCTTCCTGCGCGGCTATTGAATTTACGTTGCGGCATTTAATCGGGATTACCGGTTGGGCACGGACAACGGTGTGTCCGAAAGATATTCTGTCAATCAGGAAGGCTGTTTTTTCCGAAGCGGCAGCTGCACAGGCTGCGGGAGCTTGTACATTTAAAATTGATGCCCGCCGGGCGGATAAGTCGTTTCCTTTGAATTCCTACGAAATCTGCTGTGAAGCTGCTGCTGATGTTTATGACGCACAGCTGCTGGATGTAGATGTGCACAATCCTGATGTGGTAATCCGGGTTGAAGTCCGGGACCGGTGTTTTGTATACTGCGACCGGAATAAAGGGTGCAGGGGGCTTCCGGTGGGAACGGGTGGCAAAGGATTGCTGCTGTTGTCCGGCGGATTGGATTCTCCTGTTGCCGGATACCGGATGATGCGGCGGGGTATGAAAGTTGAATGTGTGTATTTCCATGCGTATCCGTATACTTCGGCAGAGGCACAGCTGAAAGTGGAAAATCTTGCCCGGACAATCGCCCTGTACGGTGCTGATACGCATATCAATGTCATTCCGTTTACAGATGTACAGATGCGTATCAAAGAACGTGCTCCGGAAGCATATACGACACTGATGCTGCGGATGTGCATGATGAAGGCGGCATCGCTGCTGGCAGACCGGATTCATGCGGACTGCCTGATCAGCGGGGAAAGTTTGGGGCAAGTTGCAAGCCAGACGATACAGAATATGGCTGTTACGGAATCTGCCGGAAGGTACCCGCTGCTGCGGCCGCTGGTGGGGCTTGATAAAGAAGAAATAATCGAGACGGCAAAATATATCGGTACGTATGAAACATCCATTCTGCCGTATGAAGACTGCTGTGTTTTGTTTTCTCCCCGGCACCCGGTGCTCCGGGCGTCTGTTGCGGAAGCGCAGGAACTGTACCGGCAGCTTGATGCAGACGATTTGATACAAGCGGCTTATGATGCCAGGGAAATCAAGCGGTTTTCTGCCCGGGACTATGTGGCGGAGCACTTTTCCGGGAAAACCGGTAATGGGGTTGCCGTAGTATGAGGCAGTTGCAGCACACACTGCCCCCGCCCCGGCAAATCATCTTGCTATGCAACCCCTGCCCGGCTGGACGGAGCCGCAGCAATACAAGGCAGCCGGAACCGTGCGGGTTGCCGGTATGAGGCAGCCACAGTGCACCGTGCACCCCCGGCAAATCATCTTGTTGTACAACCCCTGCCCGGCTGGACACAGATAAAACCTGAACAGAACAACGAGGCAGCCGGCGGCACACAGCCGCAGCGCACACCGATACACCTCAACAATCCGCATGACAATACAGTGCCGTGAATCATCTTGTTGTGCAAACCCTGCCCGGCTGGACACAGATAAAACCTGAACAGAACGAGGCAGCCGGCAATACGGAATCCGCCCGCGCACACCATGCGGATTCAGCGGAAACATCCGTCATTGTTGCCGGTGTGTATTGTGCAAAATGGAAATTATTTCCGAGCTAGTACACTGGTTCATCTCAACAGACAGCATGACAATACGGTGCCGTGAATATTCTGTCTCCGGTATAAATGCAGAAAACTAAAAAACAGGTACACACAGTTCGCAATAATGATTGTCAACAAGCCCTTTCTTATAGCGTTCCATTACAGGTCGGTTTTCATCCAGTAAATATCCTGTTCCCACGGTTTCAGAAAAGCACTGTTTCCATGCTGTCTGCACTGCATCTGCTGTATGGGGAATCAGAAAAATCAGATATTTACCACCTGCCAGTTTCCGGTACTTGACTTGATGTGACACGGGATTCTGAAGGTTACACAAATTGATGCAGACATCATACCGGCACCGGCAGGATTCTGTCTTTTCAGGATTATCCAAGGGTATGGCATAAATAACGGTATTTTCATTATATAATCCGTTTTCTTTTACCCATTTTTTGAAAGTATCCATCAATTTATAATTATCAACGCCATACGCTCCCGTTCTTCTCATATACAGGACTGAGGCGGGCTGTATATTTTCCAATTCAATTCTGATATAAAATTTCAAAATCATTCCTCCCATGTACGTGATATACCGGCAACAAGCCAAATATACTTCCGGTTAAAATGATTTTCAAGAAATTTTTTAAATGACAGAATAAATTACCGTGGCAGAGCGGTGTACACGGCATACGATACCGTCCGAGACGGCAATAACCGCACCTATAATTAGGGAAAAAATATCGTTGCGGTCTGTCTGATTCTTCCGCAAAAAAATAGCGGCAAAACCAGAATGCTTTCCTGATCCGCATCCCTGATCCGCCGCCATTCAAAGGTACCAATTTAGTACCGGTACTTGAGGGATATTATCAGGTAGTTATTGATAACGTCTTTCAGCTGGGATTTCCAAACAGCCAGAGCCTCCGCTACATCCGCTTCTGTTTTTTTAGTTCCTGACGTCCAAGAGCCATCGTCATCGATAGTTCCCGTACCCGGGAACATATTATTCTGGACACCCCAGTTTTTTATGTACTCAAAGGTATATCCTAAACCTACAGAAAACTGCCCGAACGCAGCTGCCGGAAACCGGTATTCCGCAGACAAACCAGCCTGAACAACATACATTTTTGTATCCTGCTCCATAAACATAAACCGGTTCCAGGCACTATCAAGATAATCATACTTTACGGTTCCATTCTCTTTGTATCCAATATGCTGATGGTTGTGAATGCTTCCGTCTGTCAGAAAATACCCTGCCGGTGCATTCAGATACCTCAATGCTTCTTCTGTGGTTAAAGACTCATTGACATTTGCATGACGGATAAAAGCACCGCTTATACCGATTTTCAGGCCGTCAACCGGTTCCAGTGTCACAGCCAGCGACACCCGGTCAGAATTCGGATCCAGCTGGGAACCGAGAGCTTTGCCGGCATTCGTATATGCCTGGTAATTAACAGCTGATGCACCACCTACAATAAAAGAACCTGTAGCCGGATCAGTAATATTCTGCTTATGGGCATACATATACGGAGTAATCAGAGTATAATCTGCTTGAACCAGTTTCAGCACCGGAAGGTTAAGCGAAGCATATTTTATACCGGTCTGGAACGCACCCCGGATTTTCGTGTCAAACTTGAACTTTACAAGATCTTCCACTTCAAGGTCATCAATATATAAATCCGTTGACCAAGACAATCCCGCCACTGGTGTCACCGTAAAGGCAAGTCCCATAATCAGATTATCATCAAAACCACTGATTCCTTGGGCAATCATAAACGGCATGGGGATCAGGTACGCAGGATCAAACCGGTCCCCGTACACAACAGTCTCATAGAAAGATGCGCTCAACCACCTGCAGATACGGGCTGTCAAAGAATGTATCGCAAGAAACTTGTTCGGATACACGTCATAACCGGCATTATTAGACGCACCCAGCACAAACAGTCCATGAGTATAACTCCAAGAACCCTGATCAAGTACTACTGAAAAATTTACTGTGTGCTGGGCATCGGGGGAAAGAACAACACCGGTATTATAGAAATCCCCGAAACTGTTGTGGTTGATTCCTGCCTGGGCGTAAAAGCGGGATGAACCGACCGCCACGGATCCGTTCATTTCTGTAAATATATCAACCGGTCCGATTGTCGCTGCATCCCGGAATGTATGAGGTAACGCAGTAAATGCCGGCAATACCGCCGCATCAGGGTTTACCGCTCCCGCAAAATTCAATTTATAACTGGCAGATGCGGTATCCAGAAAAAATACGTCTCCTGCCAGTCCGGCAAAACCGACCGCTTGCTTTGCATTACTGTCATCAGAAAATTTAAAACGGGCATCAGCAGATATGTCTACATGGTACGGTTTTGCAAACACATATGCATACAACTCTTCTGCTTCGGTACGGGCACGGTCATCAGAACCATTGATGACAGACACAAGAATATCCCGGATAACCGTCAAGGGATACGGACGCAACGGAGGAAGATCAGAAACGACTCCCTGTACTTCCCAGATTTCCAGCTGATCATAAAAAATATCAGACGGGTCAACACTGACCTGTGCGGTAAGGATTCCTCCGGCTATAAGACAAATTACAGCAAATGCCGCTTTTCTCAGTATATTCATTTATTCCAACCTCCTGTATATTGGTACATCGCAAAACTAAAACACAGAAATTTTCCCGGACACGGAACACTCAAATCCGTGACCGGTTTTTCCGGCGGTATGCCCCGCATTGAGCTGAACTGTATAGGCAGGGCAAAGCATAAGCCGGATATTATCCAGCGGATACAAGATTCCACACAATGACAGCGCATGGCAATAGACCGGAATTCCGGTTGGCGTAGAAACAGCCGCTGCGTCTGCATTTTCCGGCCAATAATCTGTATCCAAAACACTGAATTCAGATTTCTCTCCCCGGACAGAAAATGTATACCGGCCGGAAACCTGCCATTTACCGGGAATCTGATACCCCACTGTAGCAGACGCAGCAATTGAATCAGGACCAAACGGGGTTCCGACCCACTCCTGAACGGTTCCTCCGATATTTTCATTATATTCCCGTATAAAAGACCAGTCTTTGCCTTCCATTAAGTACATATACGGAGAAGTGTATACACCTTCCGCACCGCCGTGCAACCATCCTGAACCTACCGGCACAGAAAATTCCAGTCCGCCCTGCACCGCAAGGGCATTCGGTATAGCTGAGTCCGGCCAGTGTTTCCGTTCATACGCTGTCTGGAACTGATTCTGGGCATACACCGCATACAACCGGAGTCCCGGGCAGGGAATAACGTCCAACGCCAGTCCCAGCAGAGACGCTTCCTTATTTGTAGAACTTTCATCAGACCCGGTACCGTAATAGTCATTCCATGAAGCATACCCGTGCCAAATCATCATCGGATTCAGGAACCGCAACTCCAGCGGCGCATTCACCAGAACGCCTTCTAAAGCGGTAAAAGTCAGTTTGTCAAACAGCCTGATTTCAAAACGGTGGGTATACAGATATGCGGGTTCCGGATTATCTTCCCGGGGAGGATTCAACTGGGTGATATTCATACCGTAGCGGAAATACGGTGAAAAAACAGACAGCTCCGCAGCACTTTCATTGGAGACATAATCAGAAAGAATAACACTGCCCGTCGCAGTCCGCCCTATAGACTGGGCTCCCCGAAAAATTTTCATGTTGATTCCGGTTTCTTCCGCAAACATTACTCCTGTGCTCAAATAAGCAGTATGGGGAAAATTGACATCAAACTGGGATAACGGAAACGGTACATTCCACCAAGTACCGGAAGCGCACATTGTTTCTATATTTTGCGCTGCCGTCACTTCCGTATACAGCGTCATATAATCCCCTACATTCAGCCACAGGGGAACATTCAGCAGCGGTTCCCGCCGCTGATACACATACTGCCAGTCGATTTCCCGGTTTGTTTTAAAATATCCTTCCAGTGCAGCTTCTACCTGTATACCGGCAGAAACCAGACCGGAATCAAAACCGGGATACTCACGGGAAAGATATGCTGCAACAGAATCATACGCCGACCGGCCTGCCGGTGAAAGCGTTCCGTAATCAATCTCCCGCAAATACAGGGATAATTCCCCGGCGGTCAGCGGCGCACTGCCAGTAAAAGAAGACCGTCCCTGTTCCAGATACAACCTTGTAACGGCGTCATAAATCCAATGCCCTGCCGGAACCAGACTTTGAGGACCAAGGGTGGCTGCCCGCAAAGGGCAACACAAAACACAAAAAATGAAAAGAACAGCCGTTTTTTTCACTTTTTGCGACCCCGTCCGACGGCAAAGGCTTCAATACAGCGGCAATAAGCACCTTCCAGGCGGTCAGTCAGCGCACTGATTGTCCACTGACGGCTCCAGGCTTTACCTTCTTCCACTTTTTCATTGTACAGTTCCGAATCTGTCAGCAAACGGACTACTCTGTCTGCAAATTCATCTACATTATCTGGAACCATGAATCCACCGTGATCACCCTGCATCACGTCAACCGTGCCCATTTCGCCGATTGCCACGACCGGTAAACCGGCAAACATTGCCTCTGCAGTTACCAGCCCCTGGGTTTCCGTCTTGCTGGGAAAAACAAATACATCTGCAATGGTATATAAGTACGCCAATACAGGACGTTCAATATATCCCAGATAAAACACAGAGTCTTTCAGATTCTCCTTTTCCACCAGCTGTTTTAACTCCGGCATATACAATCCGTCTCCGGCGATTAAAAGTGCGGCGGATGCGCTGCCAGTAAGGAGTTGATTAACTTTTTTCAAAACCGGCAACAGGAAACTAATGTTTTTTTCCTTAGCCACCCGGCCGGCAAAAAGCAGGATTTTCTTTCCGGTTAAACCGGGCAGTTTTTCATACAGATTCTGCCGGATTGATTTCAACCGTTCTGGATCGTATTTAAAAAGGGCTTCGGAAATACCGGTAGGCAGTAGCTCCACCGGTGTTTCTACGCCATAGGCTTTTACCGTTTCAGCAATACGGGGGGTAGGTGCCAGAATAT
>CALXOI010000109.1 GCA_944389965.1 uncultured Treponema sp. | reverse complement strand
TATATCAGGAAAGGAGTCTGTAAATTATGGAACGGTTTGTTTTATCTGTGTTGGTAGAAAATCATGCCGGTGTATTAAGCCGGGTTTCCGGTTTATTCAGCCGGCGTGGTTACAATATTGACAGTTTGACCGTAGGAGAAACATTCAATCCGACCCAATCCCGGATGACTATTGTAGTCAGCGGGGATGAATACATTCTTGAACAGATAGAAAAACAATTATCAAAGCTGGTTGAAGTTATTTCTATCAGGCATTGTGCCGCAGCAGAGACTGTTGTCCGTGAAATGGCACTGATTAAAGTTTCTGCTTCCGGAGCAAGCAGGATCGGTGTAATTGAAACTGCAAATATTTTCCGGGCTCGGATTGTTGATGTGGCGGTAGATTCTGTTGTTGTGGAAGTTACCGGTAGTGAGGATAAAGTAGCTAGTTTGATCCGGTTGCTGGAACCATTTGGTATTAAAGAGCTGGTACGTACCGGATTAACTGCTATGGGCCGTGGTTCAGGTGTATTGGAGTAAGCCTGTATTCTGGATATGATTGCTGTATTTGTAAACTGTGCTGCAATAATCCTTGGGTCACTGGTGGGGTTGGTATGTACATCCAGAATTAACCACGATTTGTCAGATGTAGTTCAGACTGCTGCCGGTATTGTGACAATAGTCATTGGTGTAGAGATGGCACTTGAATATCAAAGTATTGTTATCCTTGCATTGTCACTGATTTCCGGTGGTATTCTGGGTTTTTTCCTCGATGTTGACGGTAAAATTCTCCGTTTTGGCGCCTTTTTGGAAAAAAAATTTTCTGCAAAAAAACATACGGATGTAAAACATGATTTTGCCCGGGCATTTTTGAATGCTTCTGTTCTGTTTTGTGTCGGCGCCATGTCAATTCTTGGATCATTGAAAGCCGGCATCGATAAGGATTATACAATAATTTTTACAAAATCGATTTTAGACGGATTTATGGCTATTGTCTTTACCGCCGCAATGGGCGCAGGAACTGCATTTGCAGCGGTAACAGTATTGGTGTATCAAGGCGCATTGACGTTGCTTGCAGGGGTTGCCGCACCGTATGCTGATGCTGGATTGATAAAAGAAATTTCTGCTGCCGGCGGTGCACTGATTATAATGATCGGTGTAAATTTATTGGGATTAAAGCAGATTAAAACAGCAAATTATCTGCCGGCAGTAGTAATTTCTGTGTTACTTGTACTGGTTTCCCGTTTTTTCTTCTGAGTCAGGCTTTATTTTTTCCCTTCAATTTTTTCCAAAACACCTGCGAACAGTGAAACAATCAGGCATATTGATACCGTTCCCAGCAGGGCAAGCCCAAGAATTTTTGCTAAAACCAGAATGTTGCTCAAAATATCCATATTTTTCCTTCCGTTTTTTGATTTATAAAAAATGTATCATTAAAATATGAAATATATATGAAAAAAATGTTAAATTTTCATTAAATACAACTGTTTTCTGGTATTATGGTAGTACTTTGATTTTATCGTTGATTAAATCAACTTGTGTGATTCTTTGTTTTAGTGTAAAGTGATATAATGAATCTTGAAGCATTCGTTCTCGGGTGCGGCGGTATGATGCCGCTTCCTTATCGTTATTTAACATCCGTTCTGCTGCGCAGGGATGGGGATTTATTCTTATTTGATGCCGGTGAAGGTACACAAATTTCTCTCCGCCGGTTGAATTTGAAATGGAAAAAAATCAATGCAATTTTTGTGAGTCATACCCATGCGGATCATGTTACTGGTATTCCCGGACTGCTGATGCTGTCATCTCAGGTTGATCGGAATGAGCCCCTGTATATTTATGGTCCTCCAAAGACAGCAGAGTATATTGAATCCAGCCGGAAAGTGTTGGATATGTATATCAATTATCCGGTCATTGTGAAAGAAATTACTGCGCCATGTACGGTGCATGAAGGTTCTGATTTTTATATCCGGGCATTTCCGTTGCAGCATACAAAAACTTGTGTGGGATACACACTGGAAGAATTGGACCGGCCGGGAGAATTTAATCCTGATGCAGCCCGGAAATTGAATGTTCCCTGCGGTCCTTTGTGGTCAAAACTTCAGTCAGGGGAACCGGTCACCGCTTCAGACGGTACGGTTGTCCGTCCTGAACAAGTACTGGGGGCAAAACGTTCCGGACGGAAATTCAGTTATGTAACAGATACACTATACCTTCCGTCAATTGCAAATGAAGTAAAAGGTTCGGATTTGCTGATTTGTGAAGGTATGTTTGCTGATGATGTTGCAGATCAGGCGCTGGAAAAAAAACACATGACTGCCCGGCAGGCTGCCGTCATTGCAAAGGATGCCGGAGTAAAAAAACTCGGTTTGATACATTACAGCCCCCGGTATACGGATTATGACTTGACGGTGTTACTTGAACAGGCAAAAACTGTTTTTCCAGAAACGGTTCTTACAAAAGACAGAATGACTTTTGATATACCGTATGAAGAATAAAAAATACCGGTTAGGTTCATTGTGATTGAAATATATGATTTTTCAAAAAAATACGGTTCTTTCACCGCTGTTTCAAATGTTTCCATGAGTATACAACCGGGATCGGTAACCGGGTTGCTGGGGCCTAACGGCGCCGGTAAAACAACATTGCTGAAAGCTGTTTGTGCTGTCCATTACCCCGATACCGGTACAGTTACCGTGAATGGTTTTGATACGGTTTCCAATCCGGTACAGGTAAAAGAATCCATCGGGTATGTCAGTGAACAGCCGGCTTTACCGGAATACTTTACTACGGTATCTTTTCTGCGGTACGCCGCAGAAATCCGGTTTGCCGGTATCGGAGACCGGACGGCAGTAGCTGATGCAGTTGACCGGGTTGCACTTGAGTGCAGCCTGCTGCCGGTTATGGATAAAAAAATCACTGCGCTGAGTAAAGGCTTCCGCCAACGGCTGTCCTTTGCACAGGCACTGTTGCATAATCCGTCCGTACTGATACTGGACGAGCCGGTATCCGGACTCGATCCGGCGCAAATCAGACAAATGCGGGATTTAATACAGCGGCTTTCTGCTTCCAGGACAGTACTGCTGTCAACCCATTTAATGCAGGAAGTTTCAGCATTGTGTTCCACTGTTCATATCATCAGCCACGGGCAGCTTGTTATGTCAGGAACTGCTGCCAGTATAACAAAACAAACCGGTACTGCAACATTTGAAGATGCGTTTCTCAAACTGACAGAAGACAGCATCGGTCAAAAGGAGTGCAGCGGAGATGAATAAAACACTGCCGGTTTACTGGTACCGGATTCCGGTTTTAATAAAAAAAGAGTTGCTGCTGCTGGGTATGCAACCTGTTGTATATCTTGCGGCGGCTGTTTTCACCGCAAGTTGTGCATTCCAGTTTTTTTTAGGCGGGCAATTTTTTGTATACGGAAAAGGTTCCACAGATTTACGTTTTTTCTTTGCAGTTATTCCATATATATCGATACTGACTGTTCCGGTACTTACCATGAGCCTGTGGGACAAAAATATGCTCCGTTTTGATGAAAGCCTGCCGGCTACAGAAGGGCAACTTGTCGTGGCAAAGTGGGTCGCATCCCTTGCTGCGGCTGTTCTTATGCTGGTTCCGGGAACGGCAGTTCCGTTTGCCGTTTCTTTGTTCGGCGACATTGATACTGCACAGCTCGTGACCGGGTATCTGGGAATTTTCCTCTATGATGCGGCGGCAGTCGCATCCGGAGTTTTTTTTGGAGTATTGGTATCGGGCAGGGTTGCTGCTTTTTTAGTATCATCACTTGTCCTTGCCGTATGCACCGGGATTCATGTAGTGCCATTGTATCTTAACGTACCGGATTGGATATCCGGAATTTGCAGCCAAATTTCTTTTGCCTGGCATTTTGATGCCGCAGGAAAGGGAATTATAGATTCCCGGGATGTGGTGTTTTACGGGGTTGTAACCGGTGGATTTTTAACCGGAGCTGCGGCAATCCTCCGGATGAGGAAACGGGGGCGTTTATGAAAACAACTCAGTCAGGCCGTAAAATTATTTTATGCCTTTCCATTTTATTCGGTTGGCTGGTTCTACTATTATCAGAACAGTGTTATCTGAAGTTTGACGGGACGGAAGGCAAGCGGTTTTCTGTTTCCGATGCCAGCAGGGAACTTTTCAGGGAACTTACGGAACCGTTGCGAATAACCTATTATGTGTCCCCGGAATTATCCCGTTTGTATCCCCAGACACGGGATATACGTGATTTTCTGAGTGCCTATGCGGCGGAATGTGATTATATTTCATTTGAATTTGAGGACCCTGTAGCTGAAAATCTGGAACAGTCTCTGCTGGTTCAGGGAATAACCGGAAGACGTATCCAGACGGTGGAAAAAAATAAAACAGAATATGTTACGGTATATTCGGCTGTCCTGCTGGAATATCTGGATAAGACAACAGTAATCCCTTTTATTTTTACAGCAGAAACCCTGGAGTACGAGCTGACATCCCTGCTCGAACAGCTGCTGAGTGGAACGACCCGGCCGGTTTTTATCGTTTCCGGAAACGGACTTGATGTGGAAACTGATTATTCCTATGTGGGTCCGTGGCTGGCTTCAGCGGGATTTTCTCCTGAAATTCTGTCTGCCGGGAACTTTGAAGCCCGGTTGCCGGAATTATTACGGGGAACCGGAATCAGTACGCCATTGGTACTGCTGGGTTGTTCTCATCTGACTGCCGGACAAACGGATGCAGTCCGCCAGTTTGTGGAATCTGGAGGGAAGTCTATTTTGTTTGCATCTTCCCTGGAAACTGATATTTATGGCAGTTGGGATGTTACGGGACCGGTGCAGGCTGATTTTATATCGGTATTGAAAAGCTGGGGTCTTTCTCCCCAACCGGGGCTGGCAGCGGATATATCATGTTTTCGGGTGACTTTATACAGCGATGATACGGTTCCTGTTTATGAATCACTGAATTATCCTTTGTGGATTACTTCTTTACCCCGGTATACAACAGATCATTCTGTAGCAGAAAAATTGCAGGGTATCCAGTTTTTCTGGTGCCAGCCCCTGGTGGCAGAATCTGAAACTGTTGTTCCGCTGGTATTCTCCAGCCCCGAAGCCTGGTGTATTCTTCCTGACGAAACCCGGGAACAGCCGTTTGTTACAAATCCTTTTACTGTCCCCGGATCTGCTGCGGCGGCAGGATATGAATCTGAGCAGCTGCTTTTGGCTGCAGAACAGACTATTCCCGGAGGCGGACAGTTTATTTTGGTAGGAGACCAGTATTTTGTTGCAACAATGATGCTTGATTATACCGGTGCTGCCGCAAACCTTGATTTTCTGGTAAATGCATTACTGTTTTTAAGTGGGGAACAGAATCTGCTGTCAATCAGAAACCGGACGACTGTTTCCACTGCACTGTATAAGGCTGATGAAACCGCGCTTACAGCTGGCAGAACACCTGTTCTGCTTATTACTGGTGTTTTATGTCCTTTGCTTCCGGCGGGAGCGGCATGCACCATTATGCTGATCCGGAAAATACGGCAGAAACGGAACAAGTCCCGGAAACAGCTACCCCGTTCCCGGAATCGGAACCAGTCTGTCCGCTCCGGCTCTTCCGGTCAGGAGGTGTCGGAATGACGCAGCGGAAATGTATAGTACTTCTTGCTGCCGGATGTCTTATCTGCATTGCCGGTCTGCTTGTTCAATTTTTTACCCAGATAACCGAACCTGACAGCGTAGTGAGTGCTTTACTGAATACTAAATATGTACCGGATATCCGGCAGATTGTTATATCTGATTTCGCAGGACAGAAATCTGTTACTCTGGAATATGTATCCGGGGACTGCTGGACCGGTACAGACGGTGAAATCGTATTTCCTGCAGATGCTGCAATGATTCAAAATTTTATTACTGCCGCTGCTGGAATGCGGACTTTGCGGATTGTTTCACAGGCACAGGATACCCGCACCATGTTCGGGCTGGACGGCAATTCTGCTGTACAGATTCAATTTTACACCACAGATGCAGTGTGTTGTTCTGATTTATATTTTGGAAATTCCAATTACAGCGGAAAACGCCTGTATGTCATGACACCGGATTCGCCGGTATATGAGACTGAAAATGATTTATTTCCATGGTTGGATGCCAGTGCAAAACACTGGGCGGAAATGACTCTTATTTCCGGATCTTTTCTGGGAATAACGGATGCATCACAAATCCAACGTATTGTAGCGGTAACCGGAGGACATTCCGCAATTTATATGCCGGGTACGGAAGTTTTTTCCGAGACATCGGAACTGTTTTTATCGCTGCGGGGCGGGGCGTTACTGCCTCCCGGTGTGGTTCCGGCAGGGATGGAACCGGTGGCAACGATTACTGTAGATACCGGTGACGGAGGTACTGCAGGATTGTATTTTTACGATACCGGCGGCGATGCAGACCGGAATTCCGGCATATATGTAGTTACGGAAACCAAACCGGGGGCGGCAGTGCCGGCTCCGGTTCAGGATGCATCCGGCAATCTCAGATATGTTTTTGAAATAAGCAGATGGACTTGGGATCGGATTACCCGGCAGCTGGCAGAACAAACTGGAGATACCACAGCTGTAACAGGTTGAAAAGGGCATGGGCACATACTGTTACGCTGATATGTCTGGTTTTTACAAAAAAAGTCCGGAACAGTACCCCGGCACAAAAAGCATGGCATACTGCAATGATACCGTTGCTGAGATGTCCCAGAGCAAACAGCAGGATGACGCATAATTCACCTGTATAACGGAATGCCGTTTTATGTTTTATACCTGACACATTGATAATTCGTGTTATCACGGCTGGTGCATACAGGCGGTATAAAACTTCTTCATACCAGGCAGCAACGCATATAAAAGATACGGTTTGTATTATTTGTACTGGGAATGCAATACCATCCGGATTGTCTGTACCGGAGACAAAACCGGTT
>CALXOI010000108.1 GCA_944389965.1 uncultured Treponema sp. | reverse complement strand
ATAACAACCTCCATTGTGGCAATAACCAGTAACATTGAATATAAAAAAAAGACCTTTTGCCTGGAATCCCCGTACTACGGTGGAATTTCAAGCAAAAGGTCTTGTTTCTCCAATAAACAGGAGCCGCAGAACCAGATTCATAGCGAACCGGTTGTTGATTCTGTGGAAGTAACTACTCCCCTTTTGTTGCATTCAGTATATCCGGCAGGATATCCGCTGTCAACGGGGACAACCCGTACAAGGCTGAAAAAAAAAAACATTTCTTTGCAAAATCTTAACAAATCGCCCAAAAACACTTGATAATCGGCAGGTATGATGTGTCCATCAATAAAAAATACCGGAAAACAATATATCCGGGTTTGCAGAAGCCCTACGGGTTCCGCAACCGGAACTCCGGTTTACAGGAGGTATATATGAAACGCTCCCGCTGGTGGGCACCAGCTCTCATGATAGCCGCAGCAGGTACTGTCTGGGCACAAAACAAGACAACTCCAAACGGAACCGTATCACTGCAGGAACCTGCAGCAATTACGGCACCGGCAGAAGGGACAACAAAAGAAACATCAGGCTTTACCGGAATTCTTGCAGAACTGGATGATACTGCCGCATCTCAACCGGAGCTTTCCGCATTTGTAGAAATCCTCGAAAAATCGGGTATTGGCAATGCCGCTTTTGAAGACGGAGTAACATTGCTGGTTCCCGCAATTGAACAGGATATTTCCATATTGGAAGAAACAATCACCGATTATGTTATCAACGGTAGACTGACAACCGGAGATTTATTCATCAGGGAATACGTTACCACACTTTCCGGTAAACAGTTGCCGGTACAGATTCAGAACAATCAGTTTATGATAAACGGCGTTGCCGTTACCGGATTAGACAGCGTCAGTACAGATTCTGTTGTTGTCCATAAACTGAACGGTTTGTTCACCGACGCTCTTATCGGATTAAAATAACAAATAGAGATATATTTTTAAGGAGTAAAATATGAAAAAAACAAAAAAAATGGTACGGATCCTGGGCGCTGTTATTATGACTGGTGCCATGGCGTTCACTATTGCAGGATGCCTGAACACGGAATCCGAAGAAACCGCACCGGCACAGTCCACGGTTATTGATGAAACACGGTATTCTTCAGATAATACGGCACCTGTTACGGACACCGTTCCGGCAGATGAAGTAATGTTTGAAGAAGAAATCAGTTCTGCGGCTGGCAGCCAGCTGTACACAGACAATTCCTTTGAAACAGCACCGGATACCGGAATGCCCGCACTGGAATACTAATCTGTGTAAGAAACTGCATCATCATTATAAAATATAAAAATAAAAACTGTATGAACCGGCCCGTCTTTGTCCATCTGCTACCCTCCGTAACAGTCTCATTCCCCTGACAAAGAAGATGGACCGGTTCGCTTTTTTTATCCGGTTGTACATTTCAAACATTTTATATACAATCAGCGGAAGTAATGCCTTTTACCACCCGGTTTTACCACAGCTGCTGTAAGGAGATTTGAATGATACAAAAACAACTGATTATAAGCTGCTGTCTGCTTTGTTTTATGGCATCTGTCCAAGCCCAGGAATCTGTTTCTTCAGGAACAGTCATAACCCTGCAGGGAACCCCGCTCCAAATGGATGAGTACACCGGCACAGATTTTACAACACTGATATTAAGCAGGAAAATATTTTTTTATGACAATACAGCCATGAAAGAAGAATTATATTCCCCGGACGGAACGGTACATACAAAAATTGCGTATATATATTCCGAACAAGGATTGTTGTCAGAAATCCGGGGGACCGATGCAGCCGGAACACCCAAATGGAAATACACATATGAGTACAATGAAGAAGGTCAACTGACAACAGAAACATCCTGGAACGGATTGGGACAAACGGAATGGGTCATCTATACTGACTACACAGACAACGGTTTACCGGCAGCCCAGCGTACTACAAATCCGGATGGAACTGTAACGCTGAAAAAAGATTTTACCTATAATGAATCCCGCAGAAAAACCGGCGAAACTACCACGTACGGTGACGGGAAACTGTTAAAGCGTGTCACCTTTGAACACAACCCCGACGGAACTGTGGCCCGGGAATTCCGGTATGACAGCAACGGCTTGTACGAAACCGTTGTCTATAGATATGAAAACGGACAGCCTGCCGCCATCAGCAAATACAGTACAGACGGTATACTCAAAGACACCCAGTACAAATATTACACGAACGGTAACCTCATAGAATCCGTAACCGAAAACCCTGACGGTACGGTTACTGCCCGGGAACAGTTTATTTGGGACATCAACGGCAACCTGTTTTTTAAGCGTGACACCACCGGTATCACGATACGGGACATCACATACGGGGAAAACTGATGGCGTGCATTATTCTTGTAGAAGATAATACATTAATCCGGGAGGCGGTTTCCGGATACCTCCAGCTGGACAACCACCAGACGATTGAGTTTGGAACAACAGACGGCGTTATGGAAACAATTGAACGGAATGTTGCCGATCTGGTAATACTGGATGTAATGCTGCCGGACGGAAACGGTTTTTCGCTGGCAAAATCAATACGGAATGTTTCCGATATACCGCTTATTTTCCTGACTGCAAAAGACAGTGAATCAGACCGGATTCTCGGTTTTGAACTTGGCGCTGATGATTACATCTGCAAACCTTTCTCTGCAAAAGAACTGGTACTCCGGGTTCAGGCATTATTGCGCCGGACCGGAAGTGTACAGGATACCACCACCGGTAAACCATCGGGACGCTGGACTCTGGAAAACAGCACTGCCCTTCTGGATACCGCCCGGCATCTGCTGGAAATTGACGGGACGGCGGTTTCCCTCACCGGTGCGGAATGGAAGATTCTTGTATACCTTGCCGCAAACTGCGGGCAGGTAGTGTCCCGGGAACAGATACTGTCGGAATGTTTCAACTATTTTTTTGAAGGTTCCGAACGGACGGTTGACACCCACATTGCAAACCTCCGCAGCAAACTAGGCGGCGGATGGATTGTCACCGTCCGGGGATTCGGCTACAAATTCCAAGGGCAGCACCAGCAGGATCCGGCATGAAAACTTTTTTCAGCAAAATTTTTTCTGGCCAGATTGCTACATCCTGCATCATTCTGGTCATCATGTCGTGTATTTTCTCCGCTGCAATCCGCTCATCAATCAGCAGCTGGAATTTTGACAAACAGGATGAACTGAAAAACCTGCTGCTGCCGGTTATATCAAAAACGTACCGGCTCAGCGGCAGCCTTTCGGAATCTTCCCTGGAACGGGCACTGCTCCCCTACATAACCGATTCCCTGTACGTGTATGTATTCGACGCAGACCGGAAACCGGTTCTGCTGCTGGAACAAGGCAAACCGAAAACGTTACCGGAAGTGGAAAAAAACACCGGACCCATCAGCTCTTTTTTATCCCTGAACCCACCGGCAGCCATCACCGAGGGAGACACTACAATCGGATACCTTGCCGTGGATAATGTTGACTTCCTTGCCTACAAAGCAAACCGCATTTTTTTATCAACCATGGAAAAAGCGTTGCTTATCGGGGGACTTGTCGCAGTGTTGTGCGCACTGGGACTGTCACTGTTCACATCATCTGCCTTTTCAAAAAAAGCATCAACCCTGTCCAATGCGATTACGTCGCTTTCCATGGATGAACAGCAGATACCGTTCACCGGTATCCATGAATTTGACCAGGTAACCGAAGCCGTTATCCGCCTGCGGGAACGGTTGAACCGGGAAGAATCCCTGCGCCGCCAATGGATGCAGGATATTTCCCACGATTTGCGGACACCGCTTACTGCCGTAAAAATGCAGGTAGAAGGGCTGAGCGACGGTGTCCTGCAGCCGGATGAAAGCCGTTTTTCCATGCTGTATTCAGAACTGAATCATATTGAACGGCTGGTCTGTAATCTGCAGGATTTAAGCCGGTACGAATCACCGGAAATGCATATCCAACCGGGCCCGATTGATCCGCATCTGTTTACCGTTGATCTTGCCGAACGTTTTTCCCTGATCGCCGAACGGACACATATCAGCTTGGATTGCCAGGTTGACTGGCAATATCCTGACAGTACCCGATTTTTAGGGGATGTACTGCTGCTTCAACGGTGCGTTTCCAACATCGTACAGAATGCATTCCAGCATACGGAACAGGGTGGACAGATTCTGTTTACCCTGACCGGAACCAGTCCTGGAAACGGGCACAACCAGGCGCTCGTTACGATGAAAATCCTGAACTCCGGCTCCATCGCCGAAGCAGACATACCGCTGGTATTCGACCGGCTGTACCGTTCCGACCGTTCCCGCAGTTCAGAAGGAAACGGTCTCGGTTTGACAATTGCAAAGGCAATCGTCAACCTGCACAAAGGGACTATTTCCATTGCCAACAGCGGTACGGCATCTGATCCCCAGGTACAGGTTCTGATTCAGTTTCCGCTTCTGGCAGCCCGGTAGCATATCCGGCTGCCGGACTGTCACAGTACACTGGCGGCGGAATCCCTTACAGCTTTACAGTGCCATGTACCTGCCCAACGGTTCCCGGCAGCAACCGTACTTGCACCCCTGTAGAAACCTTGGTATACTGGGCGCCATGAAGTTAGTTCTTGCCCCCATGGCGACCCTGTCCCACGAAGCACTGCGCCGTGCTGTCGCCCGGTTTGGCGGGTGCGACGAATACTACAGTGAAATGATACAGGCAGGGACTCTCCTTACCGGCGGACCGTTTGAACAGTATTACATCACCACCGGACCAGAACCGGAAAAAATCGTATGGCAGATAACCGGCCCAAAGCCGGATGCCCTTGCAGGTGCAGCGGAAATGCTGGGCAACATCGGCGGTACCGGTATTGACATAAACATGGGCTGCTGTGCGCCGGACATTGTCCGTTCCGGGGCAGGTATTGCCTGGATGCTGAAGCCGCCGGCGGAAACAGCTGCAATGCTGAAAGTTGTCGGAGATACAGTCAGAAATACCGCAAAAACCACCGGCCATCCATTACGGTTCAGCGTAAAGATACGGTTGGGAGATGAAGATTTTACTGACAAAGGATTTTTTGCCTTTATTGATATGCTGATTAACGCCGGCGTGGAACAAATCACGCTACATCCCCGTACACGGAAAGAAAAGTACCGGTTTCTTCCCCGGTATGAATATGTCGCCTGCCTTACCGAATACCTTTCCCGGACAGCACCGGAATGTACCGTCATACTGAACGGTGCTGTCTGTGATGCTGCAAGTGCCCGGAAGGCAGTGCAGGCAGCACCGGCGGCGGCAGGCATTATGATAGCCCGGGCAGCCGTGCAAAAACCATGGATATTTGCGGAATTAGCCGGTACGCTGCCGGATGCAATCGACCTGCTGGAAACAGGGCTGGCATTCATCAACGATATAACGGTATATCAGCCGCCGGAATTCCACAAAACCAGGCTTCAGCGTTTTTTTACCTATTACAGCGACAACGTGCAGTTTGCCCATTACCTTAAAACCCGGCTGTTGAATAATCCGACTCCGGACGGCTGCCGTAAAATCCTTACGGAATATTTTGAACAGTGTCCTGCCGAACAGTATCTCAAACCCGGCAGCCCGTTCTTTCCGGCAGAATAAACAGCAGCAGACAAGAAACATAATACACAAGCGGAATATCCTGTAACCGTAATTTTCCTGCAAACCGGTATCATTTAAAATATAAAATCCCGGCACCACTGCCGGGATTCCGGAACGGCAGCCGGTTTTACTGCCGGCTGTTCAGATAGGATTCAAGGATTGCAGCTGCCTGCCCCACCAGAAGTTCACAGGGGCGCTTTTTATAATACCCGGCGGTACGGGGTTCAGGCTCAGGACTGTCTGGACCGGGGCGGCTTATCCCCAGCAGTTCACGGCATACAATGGAACCGTTTTCCGCCTTAAATGAACCAGCCAGTTCCTGAATCCGCCGGTAATGGGCTGATTTTTCTTCATATGACAAAGGATCGCTGTATCCGCAGGCAAATCCGGCAGCCATACACATTCCGCTTACGGCACCGCATACTTCCCGCATCCGCCCAATACCACCGCCAAACGATGAGGCAATCCGTGCCGCGGTTTCAAAATCGATGCCAAGTACACCGGTAAATGCACCGAATACGGACTGGGAACAGTTATATCCTGCCCGGAACAATTCCATCGCCCTCGCCGCCGCCGGAGAAGCGGCTTCCAGGGCTGCTTTCCGGCTGTTGTTGTCATCTGTCCGGTTATTTGCCTGCACCGGTTACTCCTGAATCAAAGCAGAAAGCATATCAACCGCCGGTTTCAACGGTGTTGTATCAGCCTGCTCGATTGTTCCCGCATCACAGGCGGCGGCAACCGCAGGATCAATCGGTAACCGGGCAAGTACCGGAATCCCGTAGGAAGCAGCAATCCGGTCAATATTGCTGTCACCGAACAGCTTTATTTCTTTTCCACAGTCAGGACAGGTAACATAGCTCATGTTTTCCACTATACCCAATACCGGAATATTCATCATTTCCGACATTTTGACTGCTTTTTCTACAATCATACCCACCAGTTCCTGGGGGGTAGCCACAACAATAATACCGCTGATATCTATGGATTGGAATACGGTAAGCGGAACATCACCGGTTCCCGGAGGCATATCCACAAACATAAAATCAACATTGTCCCAGATAACATCTGTCCAGAACTGTTTAACCGCTCCGGCAATAATCGGTCCCCGCCAGATAACCGGATCGGTTTCATTTTCCAGCAGGAAATTAATTGACATCATCTGGATTCCGTTCCGGCTCACAACCGGATACAACACTTTTCCGTCACCGGTTGCTTTGTCTTTTAACCCGAATGCCTTTGGGATGGACGGACCGGTAATATCCGCATCAAGAATTGCCGTCCGACGGCCGGCATTGCTCATTGCC
This sequence comes from uncultured Treponema sp., assembly GCA_944389965.1. Taxonomy (GTDB): domain Bacteria; phylum Spirochaetota; class Spirochaetia; order Treponematales; family Treponemataceae; genus Treponema_F. The sequence continues at coordinate 6 of CALXOI010000108.1, read as the reverse complement.
ACTGCC
>CALXOI010000107.1 GCA_944389965.1 uncultured Treponema sp. | reverse complement strand
AGACGGAATCAATGCCCGGGGACTTGCGGCAGGATTAACTTCCGTTTTTCCGGCAGTACGGCAGCCGGGATTTAACGCCGGCATACTGCTCCGGTATCTTCTCGAAAAATGCAGGACGGTAACCCAGGCCGTGGAAGCAGTAAAAAAAATTCCTTCCGGCAGTTCCTGTAATCTTATCCTTGCCGACACCACAGGATACATTGTTGCCATGGAGGTGAATCCTGTAAAAAAGATTTTCACACCGGCGGGGGATAAAGGTTCCCGGGTAAGTTATGTATGCGCCGTCAACAGGTTCCGGCATCCGGAAATGCAGTCATATAATAATCCGGAAATTGACGACTGGTTTTCCGAATCACGGTTACAGACTATGGAAGCCTTTTTTTCATCCGCCGGCTCCGGTTCCGGGAAGAATAATACAACCCTGCAATCCGCAAAAGAGTTGCTTTCGGGAAAGCACGGCTTTCTGTGCCAGTACGACAAAAAATCCGGAAATGTCACCGTCTGGTCTGTAATATACGATTTGAAAAACCTGAAGATTTACCGGGCAGAGGGAAATCCCCGCCGGTGCAGATTCCGGGAAGACAGACGGTTTTTCCGCCAATGAAAAAATAGGAATCTGTCCCGGTTCTCCAGAGTTTCCAGCAGGGACAGAATTTTACAATTTTGCAAAAACTACTTTAACTGAAAAGAGACACAATCTATGCCCTTTGACTACAAAAAGAATACAAGGAATTTTATCTTCCGCCGGAAAAGCCGGTTTTGGTAACAATTCCACCCATGAACTACATTGCCGTGGAAGGCCGGGGCGACCCCAATGCGGAGGACGAGGAATACAAAGCCGCCTTGGAACAGCTTTATGGTATCGCCTTTACCATCAAGCTCTGTGCAAAGGCAGGCTACACAATCGAAGGTTATTTCTCCTATGTGGTTCCGCCCCTGGAAGGTTTGTGGTGGCAGGAGGGAAACGCCCCTATTGATTTGAAAGACAAAAAGAATTTTTCCTGGATTTCAATGATACGGCTCCCCGACTTTGTACAGAAAAAGGATTTCGCCTGGGCTGTCACCCGGGCATCCCAAAAGAAAAAGAAGGATTTTTCAAAGGTGCAATTTTTTACGCTGGAAGAAGGAGAATGTGTCCAGTGTATGCACACCGGCCTCTACGACAGGGAACCGGAAACCATCGCCCTGATGTACAGCTACGCAAAGGAACAAAACCGCATCCCCGACCTTACCCCAAACCGGCGCCACCACGAAATATATCTTGGTGACCCACGGCGATGTAAACCGGAAAAACTGAAAACCGTCATCAGGATTCCGGTAAAGGAAGGGTGATACTTTTCTCCGGGCTTTCCATACCCCTTCATTGACTTTTCACCCGGAAGATTTTCAACAGCAGGGGTTTATCAAACAGGATATTTTTTTATAGAAGATACTTGTTTAATACCAGATTTGTCCGTCTGAGCCCCTCCGGGGAACAAGACCGGGGCATGTTTACACGCAGTAAGGGCAGCAAGCGGGTATTTCTGCCGGCAGTCAGGGTAAAACCACTGCACAGTGCGGGAAACAGTCCTGATGCCGGGGAAAAGTGACATTCTACCCGGTCAGTCTGTCAAACCGGGAAAGCCGGCCCTGCCGGTTAGAAGGTCAGGCGGGAGAGTTTTGCTTCCTGCCATAAGCCATAAAATCAAGTTTTTTCTATTTTCTTCTATATAATGTACACACTTTATGGAATCCTCAATTATCAGCCGTCCTCATAAAGATGAGAAAAGAATGTCGCTTCCGGCGGGGACTGCTGGGGTTACTCCCGGAAACAGCAGAAAAACTGAACGGCACGTAATAATGCACTATAACGAAAAAATTTATGAATCTTTAGAATTTACCTGTAATTTCTGAAATTCTTCATGGACTGTATTTAGTATTGCCTGGGACAACTGGTTTTCAAATGCGGCAAGATTCATTGATTTATTAACGGTAAAACCCTCATCATCAAAAAGTTGCTTATAGGAAATATTTAAAGCGGTAGCAATATTTTGAATCACTTCCAGGGACGCAGATTTTCTTCCAAGTTCAATTTGGGTCATAAAAGGTACAGAAATTCCTGATTTTTCTGCTAAAACTTGCTGTGTCCAGCCGAATTCCTTTCTGAATTTTCTGATATTTGATCCAAGGATTAAAAGAATGTCCGTCATTGAATTTATAATATTGCTATCAGCAACACTTGAAAATAATCTAAAAGCAATATATAATTATTGAAAATAGCAATATTTGGAGGGAAGATTGCATTCTCGGTATGCGGTTCTTGCAGGCTGCGCAAAAAAACACGGCTTTATGCAAAAGAGCATTCTTGATTTTTACCGGTTTCTCAGTTCAGCCCAAGGCGGCTTTTGGACAGGCGATGAAATCTGCATTATTCCTCATGGCATGAGTATTCCGGGGATAAAACAGGTATTGTACCGGCTATTTAAAAATGGAATAGAACAGCTTCTCCTCTATTTTTGCGGAACAGAGCAGGATATACGGACACTGCGGGGTTTTACCTATGGCGGAAATGAAATAAATCTTGCCGATGTATCAGATATTTGTCCCAGTCAAATTACCATTTTTGATTCATGTAATCACCTTTATTCCCCGGAAGAAACAACGTTATTTTTGGAAAGTGTTCCGGTTACCGGTACTTCACCGGCAGAAAATAACCGGCAATGGGTCAATATTCCCCGGACGGCTTTTTTTACCGGTTGCCGGACAGGGGATTCCCCGGTACTGATGCCGGACGGTGGCGGCGTTTATACGGAATCGTTACTTGCGTTTCTTGAAAGCGGGGAATACGGTATCGATTTTTCCGCTGCAGACAGAAGTGCCCGTTTCGTCTGTGCCACGGCACAGGTAACAGCAGATATAAGTGCAGTCGATGTGGACTGTCTGGGGGTAAAAGGCTGTTGACCGGTTTTCCGGAGCCGGATATGGATAAAGACAACTGCCAGGTTATGGAATACGGCAGAAACAAAAACAGGAGGGAAGAAACACAAATAATATATAAACAGCACAAGCCCCACCGGGAAAACATCGTATGTTGTTTTCAGGCGGATACAGGTACTGCGACTGCCGGTAATCCGGCGGTATGCGGTATGGAGCGTGCTGAATATCCTTGGTTCAAATATTGCGGTGTTTGCAACGCTGCGGAAGGAACACGGTACCGTTTATCTTTCCGGTATCACAATAACCGCTCGTTGTCGGAAGTTTGCTTTTGAAATAAAGCGGAAATTCTTTTGCAAGAAGGTGCAAGGCATACAGAACCTGCACCGGGGAGAATCTTGCGGGGATTTTATTGTACGGATTGGTAAGGTGAACTATTACTGCATGGTGGTAAAAACGGGAAAAGAAGAAGCGTTCCGGCTTTGGGCAGCAAAAATACTGGCAGATGGGGATACGCTTTTTACAGGACAGGTGCTTTTTTTCAAAAAGCTCATGCGGACAAAAAAGGGTAAAATCTATGACGAAGCTTTTTTTCCCGGGTACGTGTTTTTGGAAACCGACTGCACCGATGCGAGCCTTTTTTCCGTGTTCAGACAAAACAAGGATTTTTATTACTTTCTCCCCAAAGATGATGTCGCCCAACCCCTGACGGGATTGGATTACGACTGCGTAACGTCGTTACGGAATTACGGTGAAACCATCGGCTTTACCGCCGTGAAATTTGACGAAAACGACAGGATTGTAATAACCGGCGGTCCGTTTAAGAATTTAAGCGGAACCGTTGTTGCCGTAAACCGGCGTAACCACCGGGTGAATATCCGGCTTGATGTATTTAACAGGGCAACCGTAGTGGGGCTGACCTATTATGACATCAAAAAAGAAGACAGGAGCAAAGAAGAAAAAGACTATTTGAAAAACAAGTAGTCTTTAACCTACATCAGCCCGTTACCCTTTGGAACTTGGTTCAAGTACAAAGAAACCGGCGTCCTTTCCCTTTGTGACCCTACCCCGAAAATCAAAAAACGGGGGAACGGGCGGAGCTGTATAAAAAAGCAGGGATGAATGTAGATGACGACTGACTGAAAATTTGACTACATACTTTATGGAAAATAAACATTTAATTTGAGAATAATTTATTCGTGTAAATAGATTAAAAAATGACACACACACCGAAAGAAAAAGCTCAAAACAATACCGGTAGTACCGAACAGGAAACACAACAAAATACCTATCAGAGCAGCACAAAACGCATCGCAAAAAACACTCTCATGCTGTACTTCAGGCAGATACTGATACTGCTGGTAAGTTTGTATACGGTGCGGGTGGTGCTGAATACACTGGGCGCTGAAGATTACGGTATTTACAACGTGGTGGCGGGAGTTGTCACCATGTTCAGCTTTCTCTCCGGTGCCATGGCTACCGCCAGTCAGCGTTACTTTGCCTTTGAGATGGGGCGGGGAAATGAGGAAGGATTACAGAAAGTATTCTGCGTGACCATGACTATCTATGTGCTTCTTGCGCTGGTCATTGTGGTGCTCGCTGAGACAGTGGGCTTATGGTTTGTGAATACCAGACTGGTAATACCGGCACAGCGGATGACGGCGGCACGGTGGATATATCAGTTTGCGATACTGTCTTTTATGGTGACGCTGCTTACGACGCCGTATATGGCCTCGATTATCGCTCATGAAAACATGAATGTGTATGCCTATGTGAGCATAGCGGAGGCGGCTCTTAAACTGGGCATCGTATTTATGCTGCGTGTGCTGCCGTACGACAAACTGATTGTGTATGGGGCGCTGCTCTTAATTGTGGCGTGCGTAAATACCGGACTGTACCGGGGATATTGTAAACGGCGGTATGCTGAATGCCGCTTCCGGCTGCTGTGGGACAGAGCGTTGTTTACGGAACTGGTATCATACAGCGGGTGGAACCTGTTTGGATCTGTTGCAAGCATGGTTAGAAATCAGGGAATGACAATCCTTTTGAATTTGTTTTTTGGGACTGTGGTAAGTGCAGCGCGAGGAATAGCGGTTCAGGTTAACGCCGCTGTTCTCAGTTTTGCTCAGAATTTCAGTACTGCATTACGTCCTCAAATCATTAAGTCATATGCAGCAGGGGAAAAAACGATTATGTTACGGATGTTAATGTACGGAACAAAAATTGTTTTTTTTCTTATGCTTTTAATTTGTCTCCCTTTTTTTTTTGAAGTTCCTTATATAATGAAACTATGGCTAAAAAATGTACCTGTATATACTATTATATTTGTTCGTCTTGCAATCATTGATGTCCTTATTGATTCAATAAGTTATCCCTTAATGGCTGTTGTTCAAGCGACAGGAAAAATCAAGTTATATCAGTCTATTGTTGGTGGTTCCCTTATTTTAAATCTGCCTGTCTCATACATTGTTTTAAAATTTGGATGTTCGCCAGAATCAGTATTCATCGTGGCTATTGTACTTTCTGTGATAGCACTTTTATGTAGAATCCTAGTTGTTCAGAAACTGATTTCTTTTAACCTTGTAGTGCCTTTTATAAAATTATTGCTGCAGTTCAGTGTGATTATGATTATAGCTGGCTCACTGCCGTTTTTTATTATCCACTGGCTTGATGATTCTTTTCTTAAATGTATTTTCTTTGTTCTGATTTCAATCATGTGGTCTGGCATAATATTGTTTTTATTTGGATTAAATAAGAATGAAAAAAAAAGATTTATCAATAGACTCATGAGGAAATAAGTATGATAGATATTGGTATTTTTAGTATAAACATTCATTCTTTGTGTCTAAATTATGGGGCGGCTTTGCATTCTTTTGCTTTTCAAAAATATTTGACTTTGCAAGGGATTAATTCTGTCATTGTTGATTATAAATCAAAACATTTCGGAAATATGAAATTAGATAATCCCGCTATCATTTATATACAACGAAAAAAGCCAGAGGATAAAAAATTATGTATCCTTGGTTTATTAAAAAATATGTGTCTATCTTTTTTTTATAAATTAAATGAGAAGTGAATACTTAATGAAAACTGTAGCTATTTTTTCCTTAGAAAATATAAATAATTGTGGTGATGAAATTCTTGGATTTACAACTACACAGCTAGTAGAAAAAGAATATTATAAAGTTAATCGATTGCAGTTCATGCCAAGCAGAAGAGCTTATTTAAAGACAAAATTATTTTTAATGTGTGTTTTATCTAAAATTTTGTATAGTTTCGGGCATAGTTTACATAATTCACTGGGATATGCAATTGTAGATCTATCCTATAGATTGCTTTTGAAAAGATACTATAAAAAATCTCTGACAAACATTGATTATGTAATCTGTTCCGTTGGTATGTTAAAGTACTCTACTCAAGATCATAGTTATGTTTTTGATATTTTGACGAGAGAAGCGGAGAAACAAGGTATTCCTGTATTGATAAATGGTGTCAGTATAGAAAAAGCAACTGGAGATGATTGGAGATTCAAACAGCTTGTTCGTGCAGTAAACAGACCGTGTGTGAAAATGATAACAACGAGAGATGGGAGAGATGGTGTAGAGGAATTAAAACGGAATTATGTGATTAACACATCTATCATTGTTGATTTTGTTGGAGATCCTGCGTTATGGATTCCAAATTTTTATCAGATTCATCTAGCGGAAAAGAAATCTGAAGTGATAGGAATAGGACTTATTCGAGGTGAAATCTATAAAGATTATGGAAATGATTTCTCCGCTCAACAGCTTATGGATTTTTATATAGAGCTAATCAATTATTTTGAAAATCACCGCAAGCCGTGGGTTTTGTTTTGCAATGGAATGGAATCTGATTTTGAATTTGGAGCAAATATTCTGGATAAAATTGGATTGCCTAAATCTAAGTTGTTTCCTCGTCCTCAAAATGCTCAGGAATTTATAAATATGATTCAATCATTTAAGGTAGTGTTTGCTGCCCGTTTACATGCCTGCATAACTTCTTTTGCTTTGGATGTACCAT
>CALXOI010000106.1 GCA_944389965.1 uncultured Treponema sp. | reverse complement strand
TGATACAGAAACAACAGGTTTAAATGCAGCAACAGCCCATGTTATTGAAATCGGGGCTGTACAGTTTTCAAGACAAGGAATTATGGCAACATACAATGTATTGGTAAATCCCTGTTGTCCTGTTCCTCCGGAAGTCGTACAGATAAACCATATTTCAAACGAGATGTTGCAGGATTGTCCGCTAATAGAGCAGGTTCTCCCGGATTTTTTATCATTTATCGGTTCAAGTATTCTTGTAGCCCATAACGTTGGATTTGATTTGAGTTTCATCAATGCAGAGTTGAATCGGAGCGGCTTTAATCCGTTAAAAAACAGCGCAGTGGATACAGTCCAACTTTCCCGACAAATATTTCCGCAATTTCCCAATCACAAACTTCAGACCCTCGCGAATTGTCTCCATATAGATGCAGGAACCGCACATCGGGCACAGGATGATGCTCGTGTTTGTATGGAAATTTTCCAACTGTGCCTCAGCCACGACGGAAACTGTTAATGGAACCGATGCTTTTCGGTGGAAAATAGAAATAGATTCAGCAAAATCTGCAGAATTTATCACCTTCAGTACAGAGTAATTTTCCGAACTACTGTAATGCCGGATTCTGCATCGGATTCATTTACAGGCATTCTGACAGGCGGAGCTGTTCAATAAATTCATTCTGTTTTCTGCCAACCGTGTAGTATCCGGATAAGGCGGCACATTACGTATTAATAAAATACAAAATTCCAAGACAGCGGAAAGGTTTACCGTACAGGCTCCCGCAGTATGTTATCAATTACCAATCCCCGGATATACTTGGTTACCACAAAACACCGAACAGCACATACCATCCGTTAACCGGCTCATTCCGGTAACTCAGAAGTCCTTTCTATCCGATACAACGTGTTGTGCTAAAAAACCGGACGGACCAGAACAAACTGGTTTAATATCCGGTATTTTTATAACTGTTCTTGTACTTTAATCTGACCGGAACAGTTTATACAGAGTTTAAAAGATACGGCACCAATAAAACCAGTATTTCGGCTTACATAAATAATAAACTGAATGAATTATTTGCACGTATTTACACAGATATCGGATAAGATAAGCTTCTGCTATTTTATACAGCATAACAGGTACTTGAGCAAATAAGTAAAAGTGAATAAAAACAGAGGATTGTGGACAGATTTTTACAACTATCAACCACGGGGTGCTATTGCAGGATCTATAGGTTTCCCGTTTTGAAACACCATAAATATCATTTGCGGTTTTCCAGTAAGAACATCTGTTCCTACAGTACCAAGCGTATCCCCAAATGCTACATAATCACTTTTTTTTACATAGATTTCATTCAAACCGGTATAAACATACATAAGACCATTCTGCGCCTGAACAAAGACAACTTTTCCAAACCCCCGGTACACCCCGCTGAACATCACTGTTCCGGCCCGTACAACAGTTACGGATTCATTCCGCTGGGCAGACAACTGAACACCCGAAATTTTTCCTTCCACATACACTACTTCAGGATTCTTTACCGGCCATTGCAAAGAGGAATCCCCGGTTCTACCGGAATAAATTCTGGGATCAGTTAATTCAATGTGGACATCCGGAAACAACGGTCCAAGAGAATCTGCTGTTTCTCCAGAAAGTTTTGCCGGAACTTTCAACAGCTGGCCTATTTTCAATGTATCAGAGACTGAAAGTTTGTTCAGTGCCAACAATTCATCCACCGATATACCGTAAGCCCGTGCAATACCATAAAATGTATCACCTTTAACAACAGTGTACTCTTCAACCTCTGACCCGGACACCGTATCTGGAATGGTTAAAACCTGCCCTTCCCGTAATATTTCATTCTGTTTTATATTATTTGCATTACAAAGTTCCGCAACCGTCATTCCGTATGTACGGCTGATGGAATACAACGTTTCACCTTTTGCCACCGTATGAGATTTACCGGTAGCCGGTAAAGAAAGAAAACAAATCATCATACATACTGAGCAAAAAAATTTATTCATACCGGTTTATTATCGGTAAAAAAATAGAAGGAATTAAGAAAATTCCTCAAAAAACAAAGCAATATCTATGCCACTCACAATCTGTCCCGGCTGATACAGCTTGAGGATATTATTCCGGCCGTCAATAAGATGTCGGGAAGTAATACCATGATTGATAGAACTGTCCGCTTCAACAAAGGCTGCAACATGGTCCGCAATTCTGATAAGTCTCCCGTCAACCGGAACAAAAGACGGCAGATTATACATAGTATTAAGTTCTTGAAACGAAACCTGGACAGATTCCCCCGGTATCCGGCAGGATACCGCTGCCGGAAGTTCTGTTGAAAATAATGAATCTGCTCCAGGAATACGAATTCTGTCAGCAAATTCATTACTAGTAAAATACAACAATTCATCCCGGTAACAGTCATCCATCAGCGGCTGTAATTCTTTTTCAACAATTGCATCCTCTATGTGTTTGACAATCGACGGCAACCCGTCCGTAGCCTGTTTTACCGGAGAAATAATATCCCTAGTTACCGCTTCCGGCAAGTCATGAAATAATGCAGAAAAAAAGCAATTATACCGGCGGGCAGCACAAAACCGGTGTCCGGTGTCTTTTTCCAAAAGCAAAGTAAGAACTGCAACAAAAAAAGAATGCCCGAGAACACTTGTTTTAGGAACCCGGGGCGTCTGATTCCACCTGGTTTGAAACCTGAGCTGCTCAAGTATCATTAAAAAATCATACGGTCGCTGCTTGGTAACAAGGAGTTGTAATCCGCGTAAATCCAGATAAGCGGCAATATCCTGATTCAATCTTTTTTCTATATTATGCAACCTGATTTTTTCATTGACAACAGCAAGCATCTCTAATTCGCGCATTGTAGCATACTTATGTGCAGCACGTAAAACACGGGCGGTCTGTCCTGTTACAGAATCCGTTTCAGGCGGTGTTCCGATACAATATTCAGTAAACCGATTGAACAACTCCATATTGCGGATCAACGGTTTATACTGATCAAGAACCCATTCATTCAGTTTACGGTATTCTTCAGGATACTCATTCCGTATCATCTGCTGGACAGGCGATTTTATATCACAGAGAGCAATCTTCCGCAACAAATCGAAAAATGCAGCATGTATCATCCAGTCCCAATCCAACTGGGCACCCCGCTGCTCTTCAAATTTTCCAATTATGTATGCAATAACCATTTTTTCTGCAGCCTTATCCATTTCAACCAATTCAAATGGACGCACAAGGTCATTCCACCGTTCAATAGAAAAGCCTTCAAATATTTTTAAGATTAAATCTTTACGGAACACAGTCATATTTTTTACTGAACTACTGACATAAAAAGCTGTTGTGTTAACAGTCCCCAGCCGTCAACCAGCACAAACAACATCAATTTAAACGGCATGGAAATTTGTACCGGCGGAAGCATAATCATACCCATAGACATCAGAACACTGGCAACGACCATGTCAATAACAATAAACGGTATGTACAGGATAACACCGATTTTAAAAGCAACAGTCAATTCATTTAAAATGTAAGCAGGAACCAACACATATGTAGGGACATCCGCCAGCGTTTCAGGCCGTTCCAAACCACCCATGGACATAAACAATGTAATATAATCAGTATGTCCTCCCATCTGTTTATACATAAAAATTCTGAGAGGGGCTTCCGCTTCTGTAAAAGCAGTCTCAATACCAATATCCCCGTCGGACAACGGCTTAAATGAATTAGTATAGATTTCAGTAAATGTCGGCCACATTATAAACAGTGTCATAAAAAATGCAATTCCGTTCAGCACTGCTGTAGGAGGAACCTGCTGAAGAGACAGTGCCCGTTTGATAAAATCCAATACAATGGAAAAACGGAGAAAACAAGTTACCAAAATGAGTATACTGGGAGCAAGCGTAAGTATTGTCAGCAATAACAGCAGCTGGATGGAAAAAGCAACTTCCTGACCAGTTTCTGGAGCACGAATACTCAAATCAACAGCAGGCATATTCAATCCGCTGACATCAGCAGTCATCTCTGTTCGTCCCCGGGTTGCCCCATCAGGAAAATTTTGAGACGAAGCAAAAGGAATACAACAAAAAACACCTATGACAGCACATAAAAAAATCCGCGGTACATACTGTAGCAAAAAACGGTTTTTCATTGAATATCCCCGGTATCAGTTTCTTCCGATTCTGACATATGTAACCTTGCCCGTTGCTGTTGCAGAACCTGCACGGTATTTCCCGTAGAATCGGAAAATAAATCCGACACTGTTTCCTTTTTTTCCTTTGTTGTTTCAGCTTTTTTTGCCGGATGGAAAAAATTCAATATTGAAGCAAAATCCCTAGGTACTGACTGAGGTTGCTGTTCAGCATGAAGATTCATTGCGTCTATCAACTCTTTGTCTGACAGTTCTGCAATCAGGTTTATAGCATTGTCTGTTACACCAATCAGAAAGCCCTGAGCATTTAATGTAACTACGTACAGGAATTTTCCGGGAGATAATGTCAAAGAAGCAGTGACCTTTAAATACGGATCTGTTTTCTGTGCCGGCATCATCCCTTTTCGCAGGAAAAATATAATTCCGTAAATACACGCGACAACAACTATGAGCACAAAAATCATGCGAACAAACATCCATACTGTTGACGGTGTATCTGAAACCGGTACTGTATTCCCATCCGCACTGTCTGTTTCCGGAGATATCAACAAGCGGGTTTCTGCTTCATGCCCGGAAATGGGTTCCGCATTCTGTTCCGTCTGGGAAAAGCAGACGGAAGCGATAACCAGACACAGCAAAACAGAACAACTAAGTTTACACAAATGCTTCATATTAATTAAGAACTTTTTAACCGGTAACCCGTTCAATCGGCGAAAGGATTTCTGTTACACGGACACCAAAGTTCTCATCAATAACAACAACTTCTCCTTTCGCGATAGGTTTATGGTTTACCAGAATATCTACCGGTTCACCGGCAAGCTTATCCAATTCAATGATAGTACCCTCACCCATACCAAGAATTTCTTTAATCTGTTTTTTTGTGCGCCCCAGTTCTACGGTCATTTCCATGTAAACATCCATGATAAGACCGATATTACCTTGTTCCACTGTATTGGCAACAGATTGAAGTCCAGGGAACTGAAGTGATTGAACATTAGGAGTATTCATTCCCATAGGTGTTGAGACAAACCCGTTGTTCATCATACCCATATTCATCCCCATCATTCCTGGATTTACAGCCATACCACCAGCCGCATTCATATTTGCAGGTTGACCCATATTCATCATATTCGGCTGCATTCCTCCCATCGCTGACGGTTGGGCAGGTGCAGATGACGGTTGCGGTATGTTATTCGCCGTAACGCCACCAAATGCGATGTTAATCTGTTCAGATGCGGAACCGGCAATAATTTCCCATAAAGTATATGCGGTTCCGTCGACAGTTACCGGATACGAGATCAAAACAAATTTTGATGCAGGAAAAGAAACAGTAGCTTTTTGACCACTGGCTGCAACACCCGGGTTACAGGCTAAACCGGGTAATTTTCCGTCTTTTGATAATTCTGTAATTTCTGCCCCGGTATGTTGTGATACGACTTCCGTAATAACAGATAATGCCATATCATCCATTTCAACATTTTCTTCTTTGTTGATTAATGAAGTCAATTTTTGGGCAAATTCCGGAGACAACAGATACAAATGTTCCCCGTGTAATCCGGCAGAAAAATCAGATGTTACAGAAACAACAACTTCGGGGATACGGGCGAGTACTTTATCCCTATCCACAAGTTCCACCACCGGTGTCCCAACTGACACAGAAACACCGGTCATTGTAGCCAGATTCTGCTCCAGCTTAGAAGCTAAATTTGCTGTAATCGTACCAAACACTGAAGTATCAATATGAACTTCAGGGGATGGTGCTGAAGAACCGGACGACGATAAACCGCCCATATCCACACCTGCTAACAATGCATCAATTTCATCCTGAGAAATGGCACCATCACTCATATGTTTCGTCTCCTTCTACGGATAATTCTTCAAAATCATCATTTTCACCCTGATCAAGCTTGCTTAAAACCTGAACAGCCATCTTTTTACCAATAACACCAGGCTGACACAAAAATTTCTTTTTATTACCAACACTGAGTGTAATCGGATCCGTTATACGTACATTAGATAATCGGACAACATCACCAATTCGTAAAGCCAAAACATCACGAATCGGTAACGAAACTGACCCCACTTCTGCCACCACATCCATGTCAACATCAGACAGTTTTTCTTTCAACACGCCCAGATACTGGGTTGTAGAACTTCTGCGGACAGACGAAAACCAGAATTGGGAAGATAACTTAGAAATAATCGGTTCAATCGTAATATACGGAATACAGAAATTCATCATTCCTTCTTCATCACCGACTTTTGTTTCAAGTGTTACCAAAACAACCATTTCTGACGGCGGAACAATTTGTGCAAACTGAGGGTTCGTTTCAATTTGCCCGAGCCGCGGACGTAAATCAATAACCTGCGTCCATGCCTCCCGCATATTTGCAAGGATGCGCACAATAATACCTTCCATTACAGACTGTTCAATATCAGTCAAATCCCGCTGAACTTTTGCTCCCTGTCCAGTTCCACCGAACAAACGGTCTATCATGGAAAATGTAATTGCCGGATCAATTTCTAAAATTGCATTACCTTTGAGCGGATCCATATTGATAACCGCTAGGGTTGTCGGCGTCGGTATTGAACGAATGAATTCTTCATACGTCAACTGATCAACTGACGCCACATGAACATGAACCATACTCCGCAACTGGGCAGAAAGACTGGTCGTTGTCAACCGGGCAAAGGTTTCATGCATAATGGAAACAGTACGGATCTGTTCCTTTGAAAATTTGTCGGGACGCTTAAAATCGTATATTTTTATTTTACGGGTATCATTGACCGGCTTAAAATCCTCCGGTTCCGAATTACCGGAACTGATGGCGGTAAGCAACTGGTCTATCTCGTCCTGCGACAGAACTTCATTCATAAAAAACCCCTATTGTGCTAC
>CALXOI010000105.1 GCA_944389965.1 uncultured Treponema sp. | reverse complement strand
TATATTATATTGTATGTATCTGCTGAATGTTCTGAAACAGATGTATTGGCAACATTGGATAAAAATAATATAGATGATATAATTTCGTTTTCAACCCAGCGCACTCCGTTTATTTCCCGCTTTGCCCCTGTCCAGCCGGAATCTCGTTCACCGGAGCAGTATCTGGCTGGACGTTTGAATTTTTTTTATGATAAAAGCGGAATGTACCGGTTATATTATGTCCCTGAAAAATACGCATTTCGTCTCCCGGGAGTGATGCAACAGTTGCAGAACTGTTTTCCTCAGTGTGATGCAGGATGGGATGCCGCAGTTTCATATAACTGGGTGGTACCTGTTGTTTGCGGTTTGGTATTTATTATGTTTTTATTTTTAACCGCAAACAGGTGGTTTATGTTTGTTGCCGGTATTTTACCGGTATTGTTTTCAATTTGTTTGCCGTCATTTACGAATGGTGCTGCAATTGTCGTGCTACTGTTTGGCTTATTATTGATTGCCCCTGTATGGGGAAGAAAACGGATGTTACCCGTAATATTGAAATCTGCTACTTCTGTGTGTTTTGTTTGTCTTCCGTTACTGATTGCAGCCGCCGGTTCGTTGAATTATGGTCTTGTCTTATTGATTGTGTATGCAGGTACTGGATGTCTGTTGAAAGTGTTACATTTTTTCCAGATATATTTATCCGGAAAACATCATTTTGTACCGGTAATGATCAGGTCTGCCGAAATGATTCCGGTTATCACCGGAAATACCCGGCGTGCGGTATATATTCCGGTAATAGCCATTGGTCTTTTTATTGTTTTTTTTCTGTTTTCAGGTATCTTTTTACCGTCTTTTGATACAAAAGACTTGTTTCTTCCGGCTCCGGCGGAGTATACTTATAAGACGGATTTTTCTGCTGATACATATACAGCCGCTGTTACAGAACACAGCCCTTTACCCGGACTGGCTGATTTTGTTTCATGGGTTTGGAATATCAGTTCATTTCCATTTCGTTCGGTATATGAAATGCAGGGAATGCAAACAGCTGTTATTGGGGATAATGTTCAGATGCCGGAATACTTTGTGGATTCTGCTACGGGAAAAATCCATGAAACGTTAAATACCGTTCTTGTATTTGATGAGTTGTTTATTGAATCTGTTCTTATGAATGAAATAACAGATACCGGTCAGATTGAATTTATGTTGAAGAAACAAAATTCCTTTGTACCTGTTGATTATATTGAAACCGGTAATGGAAAAACCAGCAATACTAATCGGATTATGATTGGTTCAGGGTTGATTGTCGCGTTGCTCAGTTTGATTACAGCAGGATTTTTATTGTGGAGATTATATAAATGAAAATACGGCATACCGATTTGTTGCCATATATGACAAATTCATATGAAACTGCGGTTAATTCGTATATACCGCGGGTTGTGACAGTTTCATTGAGTCAGGATAGTTCTGGTACTGCCATTTGTATGGTTAAGGCTGGAGACAGAGTTACGGAAGGGCAAGTGATTGCCACCGGAACATCGTTGCGGGGAACAGTTATTCATTCTCCTGTTCCCGGTATTGTTGAAGGTTTTACGTCTTGTACTATGCCGGACGGGAAAAGGTCTCCGGCTGTCCGGATAAAAGTACAGGGGGAATTCTCATTATTTGGCAAACCAGTACAGAATTGTGACTGGAAATCTTTTTCCCCGGCATCGTTACGGAGGTCTATTTCGGATAACGGTATTGTCAATACGTTTGGAAAACCTGTTCCTCTTGGTACCAGTCTTGATAAACTTACTTCAAATTCCCGTAAGCCGGTTATCATAGTCCGGCTGTTTGATGAAGATCCCAGTTGTGCTGCAGATTCATTCATTACGGAAACATATATTTCGCAGGTTCTTACTGGAGCAATGATTATTGCCTCTGCGGTAGAGTCGGAGAAGATTATATTAGTATATAAAAAAACAAAGGAAGGTGTACCGGCCTTTTCTGTACCAGATGAGAATACGGGAAATGTAACCTTTTCCCTGCTTCCGATCGATGGAAACAGATATCCATCAGGAGGTATGCGAGAAATAATTCGGTCTGTACCAAAGAAAAATCATCCGATACCGGAGTTATCCATACAGGATTTATTTACGGACAGCAGAACGGCCTTTGCTGTACATGAAGCTGTTGTTCATTCCCAGCCAGCGTTGGATACGTATATCCATGTTGCCGGCAGGGCTCTCCCCGGGAGTGGTATTTTAAAAGTCCGAGTCGGGACCCCGATCAAGAATTTAGCCGCTGAATGTGGAGGTTTTATTTCTCCTCCGGCTAAAATAATCATCAATGGTTTTTTGTATGGGACTAATATATCTGAGCTTTCAATTCCAGTAACAAAATACGTAAAATCTGTCTTTTTTGTACCGGGATCGGATGTTTCAAACCAAACTCCCTTTTCATGCATACGATGTGGAAAATGCCGGAGTATATGTCCATCTGGAATTCTACCGGATATGTTGTATGCCCACTATGCTGTTCGCCGTAACATAGATCCAGAGTATTTAAAAACAGCTTATATTTGTTCCGGATGTATGTTGTGTAACACAGTCTGCCCGGCAAGATTACCGTTGCAACAAGTTATTGATATATTGAAAGGATCCTTGGATGAAACATAAGAATAAGATTATCTCATTGAGACCGTTTTGTTTTTTAACGCCGTCTGTTTCTACTATTTCAGTTACAATTTTATGTATACTGTTACCGCAAATTTTAATGTTATTTTTAACCCGAAGCTTTAACTCTCTGTTACTTTTGTGTTGTAGTATTACCGCATCACTGGCAACAGAAGCAGTAGATAAATTGTGTATAAGAAAGCAGCATTTTTCTGTTTTGCCGGTTCTGATACAGGGTATTCTGATTGGATTGTTTATACCAGCAGATTATCCGCCTGTTGCATTTTTCTTTTTGACGGGAATTATGCTGTTGCTGACAAAATATGTGTTTGGCCTCCATGCCGGATCTTGGATCAATACTACTGCGGCAACAATAATTGCAGCGTATTTTATCGGTTCTGTATGGTTCCCGGCGGTTCATGTGCCGGTGGAGCAAATTCAGAGTCCCAATATGTCCCTGCTGTTAATTCAGGAAGGAGTGCTTCCTGTGTACCGCTTTGATTCCGCTATTACCGGTTTCTTAAATGAGCATATTTTTTCTGCTTTGGGAACCGCTGTGCCGGATGGGTATATTTCATTATTATGGGATTCAGGTTCGGCTATTCCTGCTTTCCGGTTTAATATATTGACATTGATTGGGTCCTTGTTCCTGTTTTCATTCCGTATTCTTGATGCCTTAATCCCGGCTCTTTTTATTGGAGTATATTTGGGCTTGGTCCGGCTGTTCTGTCCTGTTTTTGCAGGCGGAATGTTTGGAACGGGAGACTGCTTGTTGGCATTATTAACCGGCGGAACGTTATTCACTGCATTTTTTATACTGCCGTGGTTTGGGACAGTTCCTATGACAACCTGCGGTAAAGTTTTTTATGGTATTTTTGCCGGAATAGCGGCATTTTTTATATCAGGATTCGGACTTTCTACGGCGGGAGCTGTTTTTACGGTATTTTCCGCAAATATCGTTTCTGTTTTAATCCAATTTTTTGAACAGAAAATGAGTGATTCTGTGCTGTATTCAAAAAAACTGCCAAAGATACAAAGTATGCAGGAGCTTCGGAATGGATATTAAAAAGTTATCAATTGATTATGGTTATTTCATGGCAATTATTGTTGTTCTTTTTACATTACTGTTGGGGGTAGTTGTTGTCTCCCGCAAGAGTTGGGAAAATGGTTTAAAAACGCAGGTTATGAATACTTTTGAACAGGTATATCCCGGTACATATACTGTCGGAGATATGATTCCTGTACAGCATTCTTTATCAACATCCGCTGCTGTATATGAGTTGGAACCAACAGCAGCAAGTTTATCCGTATCAGAAGAAACTGGTTATGGGATTATCATCCGGACGGCGACACTTTTCGGTACCTTGCCTGTTGTTTTCCGGTATTCAGTGACGTCTGGAACCGAATTTATTGGGATAGTTGGATTCAGTCGTCAGATTCAAAAAGAATCAGCAATAATACAAACTTTGGAACATTCATTCCAAATCAACCGCTGGAAACATCGTATTCCCCTGCTGGTTCAGGATTCTATTTCAGGAGGAAACCATTGAACCGGAATTCATTCTTTTTATATATAACGGTGTCCTTGGCGGTTTTGATACCGGTTCCCGGACGGTTTGCATACGGAATTATTATTATCGCTGCCATTGATTTTTTAATGATTACTGCCGTTTTGTTTAATAAATTATTAGTTATCCTTGAATTTAAAACATTAAAGCCGGTCTGTATTCTGTTATTTCTCGTATGTTCTGCAGTTTTATTCAAGCAGCTTATCATATTATATTCTCCGGTATTTGGTCTTGCATTAGGAATATTGCTGTTTTTGCCTGTTATTGCTGTTTTGATGCTCAGCAATTTTTTTGAAAATCATGATATTTCTCTGACTGAATCGCTGAAGGAAAATATGTCGGAAGCTGCATGGTTTTCTGCGTATGCGTGTATTTTTTTCTTGTTGAGGGAGATAGTTGGATATGGTACAATTACTTTTCCTGCTCCATCTGGAAATGTAAAATTAGTTTTTCCGTCATTACCATATTTCAGTCCTTTTGTTTTCTTTGCATCTGTTCCTGGCGGAATATTTTTAGCCGGTATATTGCTGGTATTATTTTCGGGTATTAAACGGAAATGTATGATTATTTGCCGAAGCAGTGAGCTTCGGGAGGAAAATAACCATGTTGATTGAGTGCCTTTTTTTCTTATTATCCACTGTTTTTTTATATGCGATCGGGGTGAACCGGGCTATTGTTGTATCTGCTGATACAAAAGGTATTATTCTGTCATATATAAAAACACTGCTGACAGGTACTTCTACAGTTTCTCTTTCATATTTGCTGGTACAGATTTTGTTGGTTCCATACCAGCTGCAGGAGTTGTATCCTGTTATTTGTATCATAATATTCAGTATTATTACTGTTTTTTTTGAAGTTCTTATCCGGCTTACAGCCCGGACTTCTGTATCAGAACTTTCTGTTTCTTTTTTATGTATTTTACTGGCATTAAATGAAAGTTTATCATTAGTAGAAGCCGTATTATTTGTGTTGTGTACATTGACATCTTTTTATATATTGATTCCGTTTTTGTATGCAGTCAGAAAACGCAATGAAGCAGCTGATGCATTACCGGTGTGCCGGAATTCGTTGATTCTATTCAGCCTGGCAATGATGATGTTTATTTTGCTGGTACTGGATGTCTCTTGGTTGGGTAGGGGCGTAATGCGATGATTGTTTCAATTATTTTTTTAATTCTTTTTTTTATTGTTGCAGGTTTGTTGATACTGTTTGTGTATTCAGTTTTAATTCCGGCTATTCAAACAGGTAATCAGTTTGATTTTCAAAATTATTTATTTGCTGATGATGAATTAAAACATATTGCCTGCAAAAAAACAGAATTGATTGAAAAACCGTTCAGAGCAGTGGTTCTGTGCCATCCTGATAAAACATTTGAATCACGCCGTATGGAATACAATGGTATTATGGATTGTACCATATTCGACCGGTTGTATCAGACAGAATATGATTGTATCTATCAGTGTCTCGGCTTTGGATCTTGCCAGAAAGTTTGTCCCCAACAGGCTATCACAATTATTAATGGAACAGCTGTTGTTCAGGAGGGATGCATTGGTTGCGGACGCTGTGTTGATGTGTGTCCGAAGAATATTATAAAACTGGTTTCTGTTGATTCACAAGACCAGATTATTTTCTGTTGTGCAGAAAATGGAGATACAAGTTGTTCATCGTACCAAAAAAATGAAAAAATGATTGTTCAGAAGAGAAAAATCTTTAAATTTTGGTATCTGTGTTGTAAAATATTCCATATAAATAAACATAACGGGTAATTTCGGATGGGAATAATCAACCTTTGCTTCAGTATAAGTGGTAATACGTTGCCGGTAGACGTAACCGGACAGCAATTCTGCTTTTCAGAATCATTTTTTGATGCCGGATTTGAACAGCAGTATCAGTCCGGTCTTAAACAGATTATTTCCTTTTTCTATAAGAATTCAACTTTTCCGGTTTCTGTTTCATTTTCCGGTGGATATCTGGAATGGCTTGCCAGAAAACACAAAGAAGTATTGATTTTGTTATCTGAAATGGCAGGCAGGAAACAGATTGAACCTTTGGGTGGCGCCTATTATTATTCATTGTTGCCGGCCTTGTTGCCAATGGATCGGGTGGGGCAGATAGAGCTTATGACCACAGCTGTGCGGCAGTACATCGGGAAACGTCCGCGGGGAATGCGGTTGCCGAACAATGCGTGGGAAGCATCATTGATTCCCAGTTTGAAAACCTGTGGTATGGAATTTGTTCTGGCTGATAAAAATTTAATTCCGGCGGATAAGACTCCGTTTTTGCCATACATTATTCAAGACCAAGGAAAAAACATATATGTCCTCGCTGAACATACTGATATTCCGTCGGATGTGTCTCCTGAAGTGTATCTTTCAGAACTTCAGAAGCAGGCCGCACAGTATTGTGGTGATGCGGACCGGCCGGTGGTGTGCCAGCATCTTACAGTGGAGCAAACATGTAATTTGATCCAATCAGGATGGCTGGAAGAATTGATAAATACAGTTACATCCGCACTATATGCGACCCGGTTTGAGTTGACACTACCGTCACGTTATGTAAAAGCAACCCAGCATTTCCAGCGGGCATATATCCCAGCCGGCGTTTATGTAGAACAGGAACATACTGTATATAATTTGTATGATTATCTTTTAAAATCACCGGACACATATCTGCTTTATGCAAAAATGATGTATGTCAGTATGCTGGTAAATCAAAGCAGGAATGATAAAACCAGAAAAAAAACAGCCCGGGAGCAGGTTTGGAAGGGACAGGCAGGTACCGCTTATATGCCGTTTCTTTCCCGGACAATAACAGATGTACATCAACAGTATGCATATCACTATCTGTTGCAGGCAGAACGGACTGTCCGTGAGTACATCAATTTTTTTGACTC
>CALXOI010000104.1 GCA_944389965.1 uncultured Treponema sp. | reverse complement strand
GCTAATTTTGTGATAAATAGTAACATCTTTTTTCATGTTCATCTCCTGTCTCCACTATGCAACTGATTTTATTGCACTGCATACGCTGCTACCGGTATGTTTGCCGGTACCATTTCCCTAAAAAACACTTCATTATATATCATAACACATCCGGTGAAAAAAAACAGATGCCGACAGTCCTGTTGTACTGCTAAACAACTTTTTTATTCTCTTTCTAATGAAAATTGGAATAAATTGACTTTCTTCAAAAATCCATGCAGAAATCCACATAAATCAAGTTTAAATTTAAAATCTAAGGTCAGAATGACAGCTAAAGCGTCTGCCGGTGCCGGGCAGAATGACGGGGCTGGTATAGTGCTGCCAAAGCATTGGCTAGGATGCGTCCGGTATGGGGGGTGCAAAGGCGCCGGTTGCTGCCGGAATGCGTACCGGGGGCTGCCACAAAGTCTCCACTTCTGTCCCGGTGCAACGGAGCAAAACTTTTCTTCCAAAGTTTTATTGTTTTTCCCCTCTATATATAGTATCTTATACATATCACATTTTGGAGGAATAGCAATTTATGGCGCAGAACCTTAAACGGTTTTTCACAAAAATCAGAGTAACCCCCGCATTGGTTATCGGTATCATTGCAGCTCTTGTTCTGATAGGCATCGTATTTACCAGTTTTTTTATTGTAGATGCAACTGAACAGGCAGTTGTTACCCGGTTCGGAAAATATTTGAAAACAGTCGGCCCGGGATTACAGTATAAAATGCCGTTCGGTATTGACCGGAATTATAATGTTCCCACCCAAGTGGTGCAGACAGAACAGTTCGGGTTCCAGACAGTGACTTCCGGTATTACCAATCAATACCAGAATGGGATAACTTCGGAATCCACCATGCTTACCGGAGATTTAAATATTGTAGATGTGGAATGGATTATCCAGTACCGGATTGTTGATCCTGCCGCATGGCTGTTCAACGTACAGGAACGGACGCAGACAATCCGGGACATTTCCCAGTCTGTAGTAAATATGCTGGTAGGAGACCGGGCAATTCTTGATGTCATGGGTTCCGAACGTTCGGCTATTGAAAGCCAGGCGCTGGAACAGATGAATGAAAATTTCCGGCAGTTCGGACTGGGCATAAACGTTCTTACCGTCCGGCTGCAAAATATCGTTCCGCCTGCCGGTGTACAGGATGCCTTTGAAGACGTCAACAAGGCAATTCAGGATATGAACCGGTTCATCAATGAAGGAAAAGAAGCCTACAATTCTGAAATACCAAAAGCACAGGGAGAAGCTGACCGGCAGGTTCAGGTTGCCCAGGGATATGCCATTGAACGGGTGAACAGAGCACAGGGCGATATAGCCCGGTTCAACTCGGTGTATGAAGAATACCGTAAATCCCCCAGCGTGACCCGGGAACGGTTATATATAGAAGCTATGGAAGAAATTTTTGCCGCACAGGAAAATTCCACCCTTATCGACGGACAGCTGGAAAACGTGCTGCCTGTCAAAACTTTGTCTGGAGGCGCACAATGAAAAAAGTATGGATTACCCTTGGCATTATTGTTGCACTGCTTGTTGTTTTTCTTATGATGGGACCATTTTACATTGTCCACGAAGGGTATCAGGCAGTTGTTACCCGGTTCGGGCAGATTGTAAATACCCGCACCCAAGCCGGATTATATATGCGTATCCCGGTGATTGATATTGTAACCACGTATCCAAAACTGATTCTGTCTCTGGACGGAGATTCCCAGCGGATTCCCACAAAAGAAAACCAGTTTATTATCGTGGATACAACCAGCCGCTGGCGGATTTCTGATCCGGGAATGTTCTACCAGTCATTCAAAACCCTTGAGGCTGCATACAGCCGGTTGAGTGATATTATTGATTCGGCAACCCGTACCGTTATCACCCAAAACCGTCTGGCAGAAGTAGTCAGAAGTTCCAATATTATTAACGAACGGACTGCTTCTACCCCGCTGGTAGTTATGGACGATGCGGAAACAGCCCAGATAGATGCACTGGTCAATGTGAGTACAGAATCGGAACCGGTTACCAAGGGCCGGCGGGAACTCAGCGATGAAATGGCAGCAGAAGCACGGACTATGATTGCCGAATACGGAATAGAGCTGATTGACATTGTACCCCGGCAGATAAAATACTCGGATGAGCTGACCGAAAGTGTGTACAACCGTATGATAAAGGAACGGAATCAGGTTGCCCAGGCATACCGTTCTCTGGGAGAAGCAAAAAAAGCTGACTGGCTGGGTAAGCTGGAAAAAGACAAACTGTCTATCCAGTCAGAAGCATACCGCAAGGCAGAAGAGGCAAAGGGACAGGCGGATGCAGAAGCAAGTAAAATTTATGCGGAGGCGTATGAAAAGGATCCGGAATTTTACGCTTTCTGGAAAAGTATGGAATCCTACAAAGCAACACTCCCCCGGTTTGATGCAACTTACAGCACAAATATGGACTACTTCAAATACCTGTATGCTGCGGACGGACAATACTGATGAAACGGCAGCCTGAACCAATCATTACCATTGCCGGACAGGAAATTATTCTTGATATGAATATGGACGGCAGGGACTTTGCCCAGGCCCGGCTCCTGCCGTTTCTGGAAGAATCCGGCTATGTTGCGGCTCCTGCCGGGGCGGATGATACGGAGCACACAACGTTCCGGTTCAGCCCATGGACGTTCCGGGAAACCGTAGAAAAAGACGGCTGGATTCAGGTAACCGGTACGGCTCCTGCGGGAACAGCACTGCTGGAAATCCTTTCAGCGGAAAATCCTGCCGAACCGGAAACAGTCCGGTCAGCAGAAGATGCTGTTATCCGGGTGTGCAGCGCTATAGAATCAGCTGTCTCGCAGGGAATAAGCCTTCCCCACACCGGTCCTGCCGGTACCATTCTGCTGCCGGACGGAACAATCCTGTTTCTGCCGGAAACCCTGTTCACCCGGGCAGCAGAAGCACGGCAACAGACAGAGTACTCGGCACTGCTGGGATGCTGGATTCATCCGGGACTGAACGATATGGAATCCCTTCTGTTTACGGAAGCTGTGTATGTGTACCGGTATCTGACCCGGCAGCTGCCGTATCCGGTTTTGTATACCGAACGCCGGCAGGAAGATTATTACGACAGGAATTTTATCCCGGTACAGTTTATGGTGCCGGAAATCCCGGAACAGCTGGCAGAAACAATAAACGGGAATCTGGGCAGACGGGGCGCCGTCCGGGCGAACGGACGGACGGCTGCATCAGCCCGCACCCGGAAAAACAGCGTACCCTGCCGGCCGGTACCGGTAACGCTTATAAAAAACATACCGGTACCGCAGGAACAATCCCCGGATGTAATCAAAAAGCGCGAGTTGTTTATCCGGGAGCAGCAGAAACGGATTAAGCGCATCAGGTTTGTCAGGAAGCACAATACCACGTTAAAAGTTACTGGAATTGTATTCTGTGCTGTCTGCGCCATAATACTGTATTCCCTGAGTGACCGGCAGAATAACTATATTCCAACGGGACTTACGTCACGGGAAGTATGCGAAGCGTTGTATTCAGGAATGCACCGGATGGATATTGCCATGATGCAGGCTGTCTGCAAAGGCAGCGGTACATCAAGTTTACTGGATACCATGTCAGGTTTTTACGTTACATCAAAAGTACGGCAAAGTATGGAAGCGAATACGGCGACGGTTACCCCTGCAGAATGGCTGTATCTGCCGGAAACCTCATACCAGATATTCGGTCTGACACAGCTCTATCTGGACGGAACATCCGCTTCATTGTATACCGTACCGCATATCCGCCGGGACAAACCGGAACCAGTAACAACAGAATCCGGCAGACTGCTGCAAGACGGTGATACCACTACTGTCAACGCTGAGTATTATTTTATCCACTATGACGGCATCGATTCCGCTGCGGTGGAAACCTGCAACGACACCGTTACCCTTGAATACCGGAAAAACAGCTGGTACATAACCGGTATAGACCATACTTCTCAATACGACTCTTTTAATACAGTCGATTTTGCCGCTGTAGTGGATAAGGCTGTCACCGATGCCGGAGGGTCAATTGTATCAGCGGCAACCCTGCTGTCAGCAGCGTATCCCTGGCTGCCGTCGGAAACAGACATTCTTACAGACGGAGCGGTACCTGTCTACCGGCAGTTACAGTTACCGGCAGCAGCAGACGACTTGCTGGATGCGGGGCTACTCCAGCCATCCGGGCAGGCAGCACCATAACAGGACAACCGCCGGTTACCGGCACTTTCATCAGCCGGTAACCGGCTGGCACACTTCCCGTCCCGTCCGGCACAGGGACAGGAAGATCTGCCGGTGCTGTTACCGCATCTTTTTAGATACACAAAACACTGCGGAACAAACCGTACCGCAACAGTTCCGGTAAACTTATACAACCGGGAAGCAGCCGGGGATATATCAGCACCGGCAACGCTGCCCGCCACTGCATAATTTCCGCTACATCCTGATTGATTTCCTTCCGGCATAAAAAAACGCACAGCCAATGCTGTGCGTTTTTTTATGTATCTGTGTCTGATTAGAACCAGAGGCGCAGACCGATGTTTGCATCAATACCAAAATCAATACCAAAACTAGGTACAATCGGTACAACCAGCATGGGAACAACCTGAATATACGGTTCAATAAAACCATCCACCAAAAACATATTCAGTCCGATGGGAAGCCGTCCCTGTGCATTCAAGAAAACTTCATCACTAAAACCACCGACTGTGGCTCCAGCACCAAGTCCCAAGAACCAGTTCAGCGGACCGGCAATGTTGTTGTTGAACAGCCAGTAATCTGCAGTACCGCCGACAGCAAAACCACCATCATTAAAAGTAAAGTTTGCAGCAAAAACAAGCGGCACGGAATCCAGTTTAAAAGTAATAGCTGCATTACCGGCAGCAGGATAACCACCACCACCCTGAACACCAATACCAAATGCAAATGCACCGGCGGCACAGACAACCATCAATACGGCTGCTACAATCAAAATCTTCTTGTTCATATCAAACCTCCATGCGTTTAATATTTCTGTATAATTATACATATGTTTAATTGTAATAATTATTAATAAAACTGTCAAACCACAAATGTATTTTTTTTCGGGAAATATTTACTTGTCTGCAATATTTCCCGAATATATTACAGCGGGATGTTGCCGTGTTTTTTCTCCACCCGTTCTGTTGCACGTTTGTTTTCCAGAATGCGGAAACACTGGGCAACTTTTTCACGGGTTTGGGCAGGATCAATGACTTCTGAAATATATCCCCGTTCCGCTGCAGTTACCGGTGTCATAACAGTATCTTTATATTCCTGGGTTTTCTCTGCAACAAGAGGTGCCTGGGCAGGATCTTTCAGTTCCTTTGCATACAAAATCTGGATCGCTCCTTCTGCACCCATAACCGCAATTTCAGCTTTAGGCCACGCAAAGACAAAATCAGCACCCAGATGTTTGGAACACATAGCGATATAGGCACCACCGTAGGCTTTCCGGGTAATAACGGTTACTTTGGGAACAGTTGCTTCGGAATATGCATATATCAATTTTGCTCCGTGCCGGATGATACCTTTCTGCTCTTCCTGGGGACCGGGAATAAAACCGGGAATATCCACAAAGTTCAGCAGCGGAATATTGAATGCATCACAATACCGGACAAACCGGGCAGCCTTGTCAGAAGCATCACAGTTCATGATACCGCCCAACCCGGCAGGATTATTTGCTATGATACCTACCGTTCTGCCTTCTATGCGGGCAAATCCGGTGACTACACACACGGCAAATTCCGGTGCGACTTCAAAGAACGAATCATCATCCACAACACAGTTGATGATGTCCCGGATGTCGTATCCCTGGGTGCTGCGCTCCGGCATCAACCGGGCAATCGCATTGGCTTTTCCTTCCGCTTCATAACTGAAATGCACCGGAGCAGGCCGGTCGCCGTAATAGTGGGGAATATAATCCAGCAGTTTTTTTACCCGGTTGTAACAATCGTTTTCATCGGGACACCGGAAATGGGTGACACCACTCTTCTGGGAATGGATTACGCCGCCTCCCAGCTCTTCTTCTGTAATGTCCATGAACATAACACTTTTTACGACTTTCGGACCGGTTATGAACATATAACTGATTTTATCAACGGTAAAGATAAAATCGGTGATTCCCGGAGAATACACGGCACCACCGGCACAGGGACCGGCAATAATTGAAATCTGCGGAATATATCCTGATGCCCGCACGTTTTGATAAAACAGATTACCGTATCCTGCCAGAGAATTCACACCTTCCTGGATACGGGCTCCGCCGGAATCGTTAATGCCGATAACCGGGCAGCGGGCTTCAATCGCCATATCAATAATTTCCGCAATTTTGTCCCCGTGCATTTTTCCCAGAGAACCGCCCTGAACGGTAAAATCCTGGGCATACACCGCAACTTTTCTGCCGTTTATTGTTCCGAATCCGGTAATAACACCATCATACGGAATATCTTTTTTATCCATTCCAAAACTGGTGCAGTTATGCCGTACACCGGAATAAATTTCCATGAATGAATCTTTGTCAACCAGCGCATGGATGCGCTCAATTGCGTGAAGTTTTCCTTTTGCGTGTTGTTTTTCAACATTATATTCCATACAGTAAACCTCGCTTTTCTACACTGTCATTCAGACAAAATTACTAATAATGTCATTTTACATACTTTATATAGATATGTCAAGCAAAGAAATATAGAAGAAATATTCGTGACACAGTCACTGTATACCGGCAGAAAATATGTTATCATAAATAAAATACAAGGAGGCGTTATGAAAGTACTTATTATCGGCGGCGTTGCCGGAGGCGCAACAGCTGCTGCCCGGCTGAGAAGGCTGGATGAATCAGCGGAAATCATCATGTTTGAGCGGGGCGAATACATTTCTTTCGCAAACTGCGGGCTGCCCTATTACATCGGCGGCGAAATCAAAGACAAGGCGACCCTAACCGTGCAGACCCCGGAAAGTTTTAAGAGCAGATTGAATATTGATGTGAGGGTCAGGGAAACAGTAACTGCGATAAACCGGAAAGAAAAGACGCTTACCGTGCAGAAACCGGACGGTTCTACCTATACAGAAAGCTACGATAAGCTGCTGGTCACTCCAGGTGCTGCTCCGGTAAAACTACCGCTGGAAGGAATAGACGCCCCTAATGTGTTCACCCTCCGGAATATTCCCGATACTTACAAAATAGATG
>CALXOI010000103.1 GCA_944389965.1 uncultured Treponema sp. | reverse complement strand
ACCATCCGTTCGTTCTGTACGGCAAGGGCTATATGGAGTGCGGTTGCCCCTTCCACGTATACTTCTTCTCCGGAAGCCGCTTCGATGTTTTCATCACCGGCCGGGTCGTCAATGGAGCCCGGGTCTTCATCCAAAAGACGGACGGCTTTGGTGTAGTCGCCTGCCAGTACCGCCTGCTGCAGCGGAGTGAAAGATTCGGTTTGTCTGGACCATATGTTTAAAATACACAGGCACAGGCACACAAACAAGGCAATAGTTTTTTTCATTTTTTCTCCTCATTCTTGTACATCCGGTATTGATACAACAATATCTGTTTGTACGATATTGTCAGTCTAACTTATAAATGTATAAATTTCCATAAATATGTATTTGGTTTTATGGGAAATCTTTATATTTCGGTATATCATAAAAAATATTTCTAATATTTGCAGAAATCAGTACATCGTGTTACAGTAATGAGAGGAAACAATACGGATGAACTCTTTGGAACCGGCACAACCGGAAGATATTGAATTATGTTACAAAATTATCTGTTCAGGCAGGGAGTTTCAGCGGGAACAGGGTTTTATTCAGTGGACAAATGATTATCCCGGTTATAGCGATATTCTGGATGATATACAGCGGAATACCGGATATTTATTTAAATTGGATGGAGATATCGCCGGATACCTGTGTGTTGACTTTGCCGGGGATTCAGCCTACAACCGGATTGAAGGTACCTGGCAGACGGAAAAACCGTATGCTGTTATTCACCGGATGGCGCTCAGCCCTGATTATAGAAACAAGGGTTTGGCATCAGAAGTTTTTACCTTGGCGGAACAATTGTGTATTCAGAAGGGTATCATGTATATCAGAATTGATACAGATTTTCCCAACAAACGTATGCAGCATATTCTGGAAAAACATGACTATATGCGGTGCGGTGTCGTGCATCACCGTGGTTGTCCCCGTATTGCATATGATAAATTACTGGAAAAATAACCGGAAGAAGGTTGTGTCAAGAGTGCCGCTTTCTGTCATTGCGTTGTTTTTATGGAAAAAGTATGGACAATTTGTCGTGGTTAATGATAGAAATCCGGCCGCAGTCCATAATCCTCCGCTGTTTGCCATAACATCCGGAGGTTCCCGAAACTGCACGGTATGAGACTAAATAAGCAAGCTCCTGTGCATCAGCTTGTTTGGTTGCTTTTGAAAAACATACATCTTTAATAGAAAGCACCGGACTGAAAGTAAAGCGCATACCGGTTCCCTGTTGCCTGCCGTACAGGAATCTTCTGCCGCAAAATGGGAATTACCTGCTCTGTTGAAATAAATATCCGTCATAGTGTTAGTTGCATACCGTTGAGGCGGATATTCTGGTTACTCATTGCCCAATTTTTTGAATTGATCTGATCCCATACCGCATACAGGGCAAAATGCCGGTATGATACCGTCTTCTGCCACGTATCCGCAGGATTCACAACGGCCGGCGGCTGTTTTCCCGGTGGTTTTTATCAGGGACTGGTAAAAAGCCTCCAGTTCGGTGCCGGCCTGCACATTCTGAAGCATGGCACGGAACCGCTTTTCATGGTATTTTTCCGCGACGGCAATGGAACGCCATACAGCTGCCAGTGAGCTGAACCCTTCCCCGGCAGCAATGTCGGCAAAGTGGGGGTAGATAATCTGCCATTCGGTATGTTCATTTTGTATGGAAAGTTCCAGATTACGGGTTGTGTTGCTTAACTGGGGTTGCTGTATTTTCCAATTGCCTATAACAGGGTTACCCTGCAAAGCCAGCTACATCCGCTTTCCGTGCTGGAATTCCTGCCGGGCGGCCTCTGTGAAAAAATCAGCAGCCCGTAAGTATCCATCCGATTTAGCCTGCGCGGCATACAGTTCATATCTGGTTCTCGCCATCGACTCGCAGGCAAACGTATACAATATGTTCCGTTCTGTCCGGGAACCTGTAATATCGTCCACGTAAATCTCCTTATAGAACAGCTGGTAAACAGCGTAAGTTTATGGTATAAAAGAAAGAAGGGGTCGTCAATGACAGATACAGTACAGGAAATCAATGGCGGTATCTACCGCCTCGGGTATACAGACCAGGAAGCAGGATTCAGTAACAATACATATCTTATCCGGGAGCAGAAAGGTTCCGTGCTGATAGATCCCGGGCTGACCATCCGCTTTTCAGGGACATAATACTGCTGAAACTCCAGCAGCTGTGTACGCCGGAATCAATCCGGTACATCATCATCAGCCAGGTTCGCCCTGATATCTGTGGAATACTGCCCTATATTGAACAGTTCCTGCATCCGCAGGTGTTTATTTTCTGCCATCCGACGACAGCCGTTTACATACCCTACTTTGGCGTCAGAAGCCCTGTGTTTCCGATGGGAAACGGAGACCGGTTCCAGCTTCCTTCCGGGCGGACACTGAGATTCTTCCATCTCCCTTATATACAGGCATCCTATTCGATGGCGGTGTATGACTGCCGGACACATGCGCTGTTTTCCTCCACGCTTTTCAGCACCTTGCATACAGGGGATGAGGTTTTTGCGGAAAAGAAACATATTGAATCTGCGTCCCAATACCTGACGGCATACTGCGGTTCCCAGGCGGCCTTGGACTACGCCTATGAAAGGCTGGGTAGTTTGCAACTGTCATACATATTGCCCCAACACGGAGTTCTGATCCAGGAGCACCTGATACCGGCTTTTCTTGATATTTTGAATAATGTGTATCCCGGACGCCTGCTGGAAACAATCAGCGGGTCGGTAAAACGGGAACACATTCAGGCTTTTGTGTCTATTATCCGGGAAGTGTTGGGAGACCGATTTACAGACTATACCCAGACAGAAGATATCCAGTTGCTGGTGACACAAATCAGCCAGAAAGAGCCGGAAGCCCTCCGGCAGATAGTGCCCCGCATTCATGCCCAGGTGAAGGCGTTCAACATCCCCAATCCCCTTACCCAGGACAGGATATATACCCAGAAAAGCCTTGTGAACCTCCAGCAGAACCAGATACTTTCGGCGGTGCAGCAGCAGATGATTCACGCTGACTACACAATCGGGAACACAGCCCAGATAAAGGCGGGAACGAAAAAGCTCACCTCAACGGAGGAGCGGCTGATTATCGTGTTCACCGACATCAGGGGATTCACCCGGTGGTGCGAAAACCGTTCACCGGAAGAAATCGTTTCCCACCTGAGCCATCAGTATGAGGAAATCAGCCGCATCATCGGACAATACGGCGGCCGGGTCAACAAAATCATGGGTGACGGGTTGCTGGCGTATTTCCCTGAAACCGCGATAGCCCAGAGTTTTTACGCTGCGATGCAGATTCAGCGCAACATTTACAACGATAAAAGCAATGCCTTGTTGCCCGCCGGAATTGGTGCCGATATAGGAACGGTCATTCTCGGCGACCTGGGGGAATATTCGCGGCTTGACTATACGGTCATCGGTTCCCCGGTGAATCACGCGGCAAGGATGTGTTCCCTCTCGGACGCGGGACAGATTACCGTAAGTCGCCAGTTGTTTTCACTGCTGCCGGAACAAACCCGGGAGAAAGTCTCGGCGCTGCCTTCTTTCGCTGTCCGCAAAACACGGGTGAAGCCCTCTGACCCGGAACTGGAAGCGGTGACCGCAGACGCGGAGGATTTGTTCCCCCTGCTGCCTGAGGCATAACAGGGAATCCTGTTTTCTCGTTACATCCTCCTTTCACTGGACAGAATATTTTCAGCCTGATATTCTTTGCATGAGGTGGCCACGTGCATTATATTCAGGCAAAAAGTATTCTTTCTCCCCAAAACGGTATGAACCTGTACCGGGGCTGCACCCACGGCTGTATTTACTGCGATTCCCGGAGCAGTTGTTATCATATTGACCATCGGTTTGAAGACATTGCTGTAAAGGAAAACGCCCTTGAACTTCTGGAAGACGCCCTCAAGCGGAAGCGGAAAAAATGCATGATAGGCACCGGCTCCATGAGCGACCCCTATATGCCCCTGGAAGAAAAACTCCTGTTCACCCGGAAAGCCCTTGAGCTAGTTTACCAGTACGGCTTCGGCATCACGGTGATTACAAAATCCGCCCTGGTGCTGCGGGATATAAACTTGCTGAAAAAAATCAACGACAACACCAAGGCTGTGGTGCAGATAACCCTCACCACCTTTGACGAAGGACTGTGCAGAAAACTGGAACCCAATGTGAGCACCACCCGGGAACGGTTTGAAGCCCTGAAAATTTTCCGGGAAGAGGGAATCCCCACGGTGGTGTGGCTCTGCCCGCTCCTGCCCTTTATCAACGACACAGGGGAAAACCTTGCCGGCATCCTTGACTACTGCGCCCAAGCAGGGGTAAAGGGTATTGTCTGCTTTGGCATGGGGCTTACCTTGCGGGACGGGAACCGGGAATATTTTTACCGGCAACTTGACCGGCTTTTTCCCGGCATGAAAGAGAAGTACATCCGCACTTACGGAAACAGATATGAACTTCCCAGTCCCCGGGAAAAGGAACTTATGGAACAGTTTACCGCCTTTTGCCGGGAACATTCCATTTTATATACCCCGAAAGAGGTATTCGGCTACCTGAACTCCTTTCCGGAGAAAAAAGCCCAGCCGGAGCTGTTTGACTATGCTGAAAACTGAACGCCTTTTGGAAACAGTGTTTTTGCTTTTGGGCAAGAGAAAAGTGACAGCGGAAGAACTTGCTGCACGGTTCGGGGTTTCAAAGCGGACCGTTCTGCGGGACATGGAATCCCTTGCCCTTGCGGGGATTCCCCTTTACGGCAGAGAATATCAAGGCGAACCGTGCTGTGCGTTACGAATGTGACGAAGAGGGTACACAATTGAATTCTGAATGTCTTAGTGAAATACACACTGATGGGGATATAGGCGACGAGAGAAAAGAAGATATTGAAGAATATTATGATATGCAATCCAGGAAAACAGACATCTGATACAGGGATAAGACAGCAACTTCCTGCTGTGCGATGTAACTTGAAAGACAGATAATTTACCGGACAGGAGTAATTTCTGACATACCGATTAAGGAAATGCTTTACCTTAATCGGTATAGTTTATATAATTTTCATCCATGCTTAATTTGATGTAGTGTCTGTTTGATTTTGTGTATCTCCCTTAGTAATACTAGAACCCTTCTGATACCCCTCAATATATCCCTCTACGCATTCTGCCTGTGGTACAGCGGAGTAGGAGTAGCATGCATTGGCGCTAGGATCTTTATTCTGAAAGGCATCCTTCGTACCGCTCGAAAAACCTCTCGCGTGTGCTTTTTGTAGCTCACACTGATAACAGCTCCTCCCTTCATAATCTTCATTATGGATATTACAGTGACCTTTTGCAAAGACTACTCCAGTTGCCAACAATAACACTGTTAAACCCAAAAACAGTTTTTTCATAAATAACCTCCTTAGTTTTAACTCATTGCGGAGCGTCTTTTATTTCTACCCATACGGGCGGAATTTCATAATACAGGATACGTCAGTCCGCTTTACCTTTCCATAAAATATCCCATGCCATTACAGGATTTGCAGTCCGTGCGTCCGGTTTCTCCACATGCACGACAAGACTGGTACCCACTCGCGTCACATCGGTTGCAGGGTTCTTTTTCTCCGGTTACGTAATTTGTTATCCGGTATCCTTGTCCAAAGCATGACTTGCAGAGAATGTTACCCACACCTTTGCACTGACGGCATCCAACATTCCCTCTGCCATTACAGTTTACACAGGGATATTTTTCCTGTTTTGGGGGATTTTGATATGTAAAATTCTCCCAGCCCCGTCCATTGCATTCGGTACAGTTGATTACTCCTCTGCCAGTACAGCTCGGACATCGTTTGTTTTCCCGTATACCACGTGATGCGGCTCCCGGCAGAATGCCTTTGCCTGCACAGACACCGCATATTATGCTGCCTCGGCCGCCGCATTTACCACACTCCCGTGTAATTGTTTCTGCTGTGGTAAAATATACTGCTGATATATAAAGAAATAAAATGCATAGAGAATATTTTTTCATAGCCATGAATCTTATCACACCTTCTTTTATCAGTATAAATTCCCGTCTCCGTCACAACTAGTGCACAGACCAGTCCCTTTACATGACCAACATGATGTTCCATAGATTTCTCCTGTACCAACACAAAACTTACAGGTGCCGGTACCATTGCAATATGAACACTTAAGATATGGGTTATTGAGGTTTTCATTAACCTGTTCGTTAATATCATTCATCATATTTGTCAGTGTATCTGAAATGCCGGACATAATTTCCATCGCATCCTCTGAAGAAATGGAAGAAGAACTTGAAGGACTGGAATACGTTGTTGTCGTGTACGTCTTGTTGTTTTGTGGCAAAGAAGAAGTCCTATCTTTCATGATTTTTGCTTTTGTTGCTATTGCATCCTGCATGATGCCAGTTTCTTTTAAATAATAATTTATTTCATCACTATAATATTCTATTTTTTGGAAAAACTTTTCGAGACTTTCTGTTTCATGTAAACCCCATTTTTCAGGATTAACTGTTCCACCATAATATAGACCGGCTATCACTGTCCCTCCCGAATATACATCTTCTATTTCCCGAACTAATTCTCCTAGACTATTATAAATCTGCATTGTGTATATAGACTGCATTTTTCCCGATGTCATAGGCACACCTAACAGTCCCAAGGGATAAAACCAAAGCCAGGAGAAAGAAGATAAACTTGATTCAACAATTTTCTCACTGTGTTGAAAGGTATAGTATCCGTAATAGGGAAGCGTATCACTAAAAACTTTTCCCCGGAAAAGAGTATCTATTTCAGATGCGATACTTGAAGATTCATTTTCATTCGGTAAATACATTAAATTCAATATAGGGGTGTTTATTTCATCTGTAGATATATATTCCTGATATTCATTGTATGGAGGAGTTCTTATCGTTTTACAACTAAATAATAAAAGACACACTAAACTTAGTCCCATTAATTTTTTCATTTTCAAATAACCTCCCCTACATACTTTAATATAATTATGCTTTATCAATTTAATTGAGTAATTATATATTATTACCAATTTAACATTATGTCAATGAAAAAAATATCATTTTATACTGGTAAATATGAATAATTACCAGCAAAAATTTATACAGAACTTAAAAAAGTACAGAAAAGAAAAAAAGTTATCCCAAGCAGTACTTGCAGAACGCTGCGGGGTCTCTACCGGAACAATCGGTAATATTGAATGTGGTATTGCAAGTCCCTCCTTTGACCTTCTGTTGAAAATAGCAGAAGTTCTTGAGATACATCCCGCTTTTTTATTGGCAGAAGAAAACCTGTTTTTAAATTCAAAGTCAGAAACACCAGAAAAAATTCTTCTTGAAGAAATTTACGAAAAGATAAAGATATATTTAAAAAAGTAACCATCCACACCTGGACAGAGTGCCGATATCATTATAGGGATGATACAATTTATTACAATAAAATAACTTTCACTATCTGAATTACGCATAATCTTTAAACATTTAATAAGCTGAAAAATACTGCGCAACTTGACATTAAAATTTTATTCAAATACTGTTTTGACATACGCTGCCGGCAGCTCTTTATTTTACTGATAAGGAGCAATACCATGTATCATTCTCATTTTACCGGTTCCCATTACGAAGCGGGTTTCCGCTGGGGAAGACTTCTGTTAAACCACGGGAACAGAGTCCTTGAAAGTATTCCCTTTG
>CALXOI010000102.1 GCA_944389965.1 uncultured Treponema sp. | reverse complement strand
TATTATTGCATGAAGCAGATAATACTGTTAAAATGATAATATAATGAAAGGAATTTTACAAGTTTTTTATGTACTTTTTTCTGCAATTATTTTTACAGCTGCTATCCAAAATGAAATACTTATCTGGGGATCTCCATTTTTAGGGCTTTTTGCACTGGTTCCATTATATATAGCTTTGAAACGAAGCTCTTCTTATCTGGAAGCATCATTGCTAACCGGTCTTCAAATTTTTACGGTCCATCTTTTGTCCAGTTTTTGGCTGGGTAATTTCCGGGATTTTGCCGTTTTTACACTCGGTGCCTCTGCAGCCGGCACTGGTATAATAGGAATGGTATTCGGCTGCTATTTATATTATGCCTTAAAAGAAGCGCCGGACCATTCCGTTTTCCTGATTAAACAGAAAAAAAACGGCGCAACTTTACGCAGCATTTTTTTATTTGCCGCAGTGTGGACATTATATGAATGGGCTAAATCCACGGGTTTTCTTGCCTACCCGTGGGGAACATTGGTAATGACTGCGTACCGGTGGCCGGTAATAACTCAAATTGTGGATATAACCGGAACATGGGGAATTTCATTTCTGTTTTCCCTGTTTTCAGCTTGTATCGGGGAAGGAATCCTCCTATTGCAGGAAATACCAGCCGTATATCCTGAACAGAAAACGGTTCGGTTCAAAGAATACGTATGTTCCAGCGCATGCTGTCTTGCCTTATTTTCTGCAACCGCCTTTTACGGCATATACCAGCTGACCAAGACACGAGAACCAATCAAATATATGGATACTGTTCTTGTACAACAAAACATTGATTCTTGGAACGGCGGATCTGATTCAGAAACTGTATCAAGATCTGCAGCATTGACAACAGAAGCTGTTGCGGATTGCCGTACCGCAACCGGTACACAACCAGATCTGATAGTATGGAGTGAATCGGTTATATCCTATGCATTTCCACAAGCTGAATCCTACTACCGTCAAAATCCCTATCCGGTGCCATTGATTCCGTTTATCGCCGCAACAAATGTTCCCTTCATAATCGGGGCACCGGTTACGATAAACAGGGAAAAACAACAATATGGAAACGCTACAGTATTTTTTGACAAGAATGGAAAATACCACAGCTATTACGCAAAAATGCAGCTTGTCCCCTTTGCAGAAGTCATACCGGGAGCGGAATATGAATGGGTACAGAAATTTCTGGATAAAATTATTGGTTTTTCCAGCGGATGGACACCAGGAACAGAATTAACACTTTTTTCCATTCCCCTTAAATCAGGAGATACGGTATCTGTAAGTACTCCAATCTGCTTTGAAGACGCTTTTCCTTCTGTCTGTAGAGCCCTATATCATGAAGGCAGCGAAGTTTTTGTAAATTTGACTAATGACTCTTGGTCGATGACACGGTCAGCGGAATACCAGCATTTTGTAATTTCTTCATACCGGGCTATTGAGTATAGGACAACACTAGTCCGGTCGACAAATTCAGGATATACCGTTGTGGTGGATCCCTCCGGACAAATAATATGTGATTTGCCGCTGTTTGAAGCGGCATCACTGTATGTACCAGTACCGGTATTCCAGCGGACAAATACCGTGTATGCACTCTTGGGAGACTGGTTGCCGCTTATCTGTGGGCTAGGATACCTGATTGATATTATCAGATACAAATTCCGGAAGTAATTGACATAAAATATATTTATTGTTAACCTACAATTGTAAAATAAGTTAACAATATTGCAAGGAGTTCCTATTTTATGAGTATCAATTCCCGAAGATCTGTTATTACCGCTATGTATAGCGCCGTTATCTGTGTTGGATGTTTTATTGCAATCCCTGTCGGTACTATTCCTATTGTGTTGCAGAATATGCTGGCTGTCATGGCAGGTATTTTATTCGGACTGCCGCAAGGGGCTGCATCTGTGGGACTTTTTTTAACAGCAGGTGTGCTCGGTCTGCCGGTCTTTTCAGGTGGCAGAGGTGGATTGGCTGTATTGGGCGGTCCTACCGGCGGATTTCTTATCGGTTATTTTTTTGCGTCAATTATTACAGGCATCATTGCAGGAAAACCTTCCGTTACAGAAAAACCTTTTTGTATAAAAAATATCCTCAGACTGGTTATTGCCGGTGCAGCAGGATTTATTGTCGTTTACATTCCCGGACTTTTTCAATTCATGCGGGTAACAGACAGCAGCCTTGCAGCAGCTTTGTCCGGCTGTGTCATCCCGTTTATTCCGGGTGATATACTGAAACTGATAATCATGATCCCGCTGTGTGCAAAACTCCGTCCTGCAGCGGCACATTTTCTTCAAGATACGGAAGAACAATGAATTCTGCTCCCGTAATATCCCTCCGCAATATCACAAAACAGTTCCATCTGACGGAAACAGCATCACTACCCGGCGGCGTATTCACGGCTCTCGATAAAGTTTCTCTTGATGTCCAGCAGGGGGAATGCCTTGTTATCGGAGGGGCAAACGGTTCCGGGAAAAGTCTGTTGATGAATATCATTGCCGGCTTGACAAAACCGACTTCCGGAGAAATTACGGTTACTGATGACGTGGGACTGGTATTTCAGGATGCCGATTCCCAGATATTGGGAGAAACGCCCCGGGAAGATATTGCCGTAGGTCCATTGAATCAGAAGCTGTCCAAACAGGAAGTATGTAAAAGAGTTGCAACAGCCCTTCAGTCCGTAGATCTTGACGCCAAAGCAGATTTCCCTGCCAGAACTTTGTCTGGTGGAGAAAAACGCCGGCTGGCAGCCGCAGGAATACTGGCAATGCATACATCCATTTTTCTTTTTGATGAACCGTATGCAAACTTGGACTATGACGGAGTCCGCCAGGTAAATGCGTTAGTTGCCTCACTAAAGCAGCAGCAGAAAACCATTGTTATTCTGACCCATGAACTAGAAAAATGCCTGGGATTTGCAACCCGATTTATTGTATTGTACCATGGTAGAATTGTTTTTGACGGAACTCCGGAAAAAGGGCTGGCAGAGAATCTGGAAACGTGGAGTATCCGTCATCCGCTGCGGACATACGCAACCCTTGAGGATCTGATATGGATTTGACTCTTTTTGCATACCGACCGGGACACGGCATTTTATACCGGACACCTGCATGGGTAAAGCTATTGTGTCTGATACCACTCACGATTGTATTATTTCAATTGGATATTCTATCATCCTGTATCTGTATTATTCTTTTTATGCTGGGTGCCGGCATAAGCGGCTTCAGTGTTAAACAACAATTTCAAGACATCAAGCCGATGTTGATATATGTATATATCCTTTATGGTGTTTCCATACTAACCAACTTGATTGAAGCAACCGGCAGTCCTGTCCTTTTACCCGCAGTGTTTATTCCCGGAAAAAATATCATATTACAGATATTGCATTTGTGTACCGTGCTGCAGGCTGCATCATTGGTTTTCAATACGACAACATCCCTTCAGCTACGGGATGGTCTTACCTGCATAGAAGAATCAATACGCAGGTGTCTCCGTGCACTTCCCGGACTGAAAAATCACATACAATCTGAAGCCATTTATGCCGGTACAATATCCCTACTGATTAGTTTTATTCCGTCTGTCTTCATTATCTGGAACCGGCTGGACAGAGCCTGGACTGCCCGTAACGGAAAAAACAGTATCAAAAAAATGAAAAGACTGATTCCGGCTTTCTTTGTTTTATGTATGTTGGAAGCTGATAAAACATATGCGACATTGAAAAATAGACGTGCCATTGTAAACTGACAGGAACGGACCATAAATTTTATGTTCTGTCAATAGTTCTGATGAAAAAGTTCGCCACTTTCCTTAAAAACACCGGCAAAAAAAATTTATATCTCTTGTTTTCCTACTTGTAAATACATATATAGTGTAGTATGATGGGACAAGATTTTCAACTCCACTAAATACAGGAGAAAAAGACAGATGCGTTGCCCCTACTGTGGAAGCTTGGACGACAAAGTCATTGAATCCCGGACTCTTGGTACAGGAGAAAGTATCCGCCGCCGCAGGGAATGTGTCAGCTGCGGATACCGGTTTACCAGTTATGAGCGGATAGAAGAAAAACCATTCATGGTAGTCAAACGGGACGGACGCCGCCAGCCGTTTGACCGGACAAAGCTTGAAAAAGGCATCAACCGGGCTCTGGAAAAACGGCCTGTTTCTGCCACTATGACGGACAATATTGTCGCAGAAATAGAAGATACGGCATTGATGCGGGGACGAGCAAGCAGAGAAATCCCTACATCGGAACTGGGGGAGCTGGTACTGGAAAAGTTGTACACTATCGACAAAGTTGCATATATCAGGTTTGCATCCGTTTACCGGCACTTTGAAAATCTGGATGAATTCATTACAGAAGTAAATAAACTGACAGATCACAATCGGGAGGAAAAAAAATGAGTGAACAGGCAGTGTTTCCGGAATGGAGCAGTTTTCTGGAAACAGAAAAAAACGGAGAACAAGAACCGTTTATAAAACAAGTAGTCAAGCGTTCCGGAGAAATAAAACCGTATGACAGAACAAAAATTTATGCGGCTATCGGAAAAGCTATAGAAGCTGTAGAAAAACGTCCTGATCCGGATAAAGCGGAACACCTGACAGTCGCTGTTGAAGAAAAACTGAAACTCATGATGGCCGGACGGCATGAACATTCAATTCCGGCAATAGAAGAAATACAGGACATTGTTGAATCTGTTTTAATTGAAAACAATGCCGTCGCAATTGCAAAAGCATACATTCTATACCGGGCACGCCATGAAGCTATCCGGGACACAAAAAACCTGATGCTGGATATCAACGCAACCATGGACGGATACCTCAGCCAGTCAGACTGGAGAGTGAATGAAAATGCAAATGTGAACTTTTCTTTGGGCGGTTTAATACTGCATAATTCAGGTACCATTACGGCGAACTACTGGCTCAAAAACATTTATTCACCCGAAATTGCAGAAGCTCATAAATCGGCTGCATTCCACATCCACGATTTATCCATGTTTTCCGGTTACTGCGCAGGTTGGTCCATCAGACAACTGATTGCAGAGGGGTTAGGCGGTGTTCCGGATAAGATTACATCAACACCGGCAACACATTTATCCACGTTAGTAAATCAAATTGTTAATTTTCTCGGAATCATGCAGAATGAATGGGCTGGAGCACAAGCATTCAGCTCGTTTGATACCTATTTAGCACCTTTCATCCGCAAAGATAACCTGACCGAAAAAGAAGTCCGCCAGTGCATCCAGAGTTTTATTTTCGGTGTGAATACCCCCAGCAGATGGGGATCTCAAGCACCGTTTACCAACATTACGCTGGATTGGATGTGTCCGGATGATTTGAAAGATAAACCCGCTATTGTCGGCGGCAAAGAAATGGATTTTACATACGGGGATTGTCAGAAAGAAATGAACATCATTAACAAGGTATTCATTGAATTGATGATAGAAGGAGATGCTGCCGGCAGAGGTTTTGCTTATCCAATCCCTACCTATAATATTACGAAAAATTTCGATTGGGACAGTAAGAATGCACAGCTGCTTTTTCAGATGACAGCTCAATACGGTACTCCTAATTTCCAAAATTTCATCAATTCCGATTTAAATCCCAACGATGTCCGTTCCATGTGTTGCCGGCTCCAGCTCGATAAGCGAGAACTGCGCCGCCGGGGAGGTGGTTTGTTTGGCGCAGATGAATTTACCGGTTCGCTGGGAGTTGTAACCATCAATCTGCCGCAGATTGGTTACCTGGCACAATCAGAACAACAATTTTTCGCCAGACTGGAATATTTAATGGATCTGGCAAAAGAAAGTTTATGCATCAAACGGAAAGTTATCCAGCGGCTGCTTGACGGAGGATTGTTCCCGTATACACGCCGGTATCTTGCAACCTTGAACAACCACTTTAACACCATCGGTTTGTGCGGCATGAATGAATGTTGCCTGAATTTCCTCGGCTGTTCCATCGCTGAACCAAAGGGAAAAGCTTTTGCAGAAAAAGTCCTTACCTATATGCGGAACCGGCTGGCAGATTACCAGGAACAGACCGGTGAACTCTTTAATCTGGAAGCCACACCCGCCGAAAGCACTTCATACCGGCTGGCCCGGCATGATAAGGAACAGTTTCCCGATATTATCACATCGGGAACTGAAGAACCTTTTTATACAAATTCAAGCCAGCTGCCGGTTGACTATACAGAAGATGTTTTTGAAGCCTTGGATCACCAAGAATCTTTGCAAACAAAATATACCGGTGGTACCATGTTCCATGTATTTCTGGGTGAAGCGCTGAAAGACTGGAAAACTTGCCGGGATCTTGTCAAAACGATTGCATCCACATACAGAATTCCGTTCTTTACCATCTCGCCGATTTATTCAATCTGCCGCATCCATGGATATTTGAACGGTGAACAGTTTGAATGCCCCAAATGCAGGGCAGAAGCAGAATTAGCACTAAAACGAAAATTACACCGGCTGGAAGCGGAACGGGAATCCCTGTTGAAAAACGCAGGGGAATAAAAAACATAATTGGAACCAAATATAGCGTATCACACTTTACATTATAGTAAAAGTACGCTATATTTAGATAAGTATTTGGGAGGAATAACACAATGACACCAGCAAGAAGTCTTGAAACAGTAGAAGCAGAAATTGCAGCTACTAAGGAAGCCTTGGCAAATGTAAAAGGTTCTGAAACAGAAGT
Source organism: uncultured Treponema sp. (assembly GCA_944389965.1). Lineage (GTDB taxonomy): Bacteria > Spirochaetota > Spirochaetia > Treponematales > Treponemataceae > Treponema_F. Next base: position 1,281 of record CALXOI010000102.1, on the reverse strand, counting down.
GTATGCCCGTATCGTTGGATATTACCGCTCTGTCAGAAACTGGAACAAAGGGAAACGGGACGAATACAATCACCGGAAACAATTTGTATATGAACATACAGATTCGTCAATTCCGGCAGATTTTGATATAACCAGCTGCCCGGATACAGTTTCCGAAAAAGACACGGCAGATACAGGAAATGGTGAACCTGCATGGTATGAATTTTACGGACGCACCACCTGTCCAAACTGCCCGCCGGTTAAAGATTTTCTCACGACAGAATGTCCGGTTGAAGGTCAAATGATTGATGTGGATTCAGAAAACGGTTTAGCCCGTGCTGCAGAAAAGGGTGTATTTTCCGCACCTACCGTTATCATTTATGACGCAAATGGAACAGAAATTTCCCGTGCCCATTCAGCGTCAGAGTTGAAAGCTATTTTTACACAAATACCGGCATCGGTATAAACCATGGATATAGATAACCCTGTTGGTGTTCTACACAAAACAAGTTTTGTTGATTTCCCCGGCAGGGTTGCATCAGCAGTATTTTTATACGGATGCAATCTACGGTGTCCATACTGTTATAATCATAATCTGGTTGACAATATTCCTCCGTTGGAAGAAATGGTATCCTGCAAAGACATTGTAGAACACCTGAACAGACGGCGTAATGTAATCAGCGGATTCGTCCTTTCCGGAGGAGAACCGTTGCTCTCCCCTGCGGCAGTTTTTCTTGCTGCCGAAGCAAAAAAATCAGGATATGATTTAAAACTTGACACAAACGGAACGCTGCCTGATAAACTAAAATATTTTTTTTGCAACAAAGAAATCCGTCCGGATTTTATCGCTTTGGATATAAAGACATCTTTGAACCGATATAACCTGTTAAATCCCCGGGTGGAAAATGCAGGATTATTGGTGCAGGAAACAATCCGGTTGCTTGAATCTGAACAGCCACAGATGGAATTCAGAACGGTACTTGTACCGGAATTAATAACAAAAAATGATATTTTACAAATTGCTTCATGTTTGCCTAAAGATGCAGTCTGGAAGCTAGCTCGGTTCCGTCAGGGAGAATGCCTTGATAAAAGATTTAACACCATCATTCCATATACAGAAAAAGAATACCAGGATCTGCTTGATACTGCGGTTTCTGTAATTCCAGGAACTGAGCTTCGGTAACTGCATATGAACCGTAATTCTGTGGACAATAGACAAAATATAACATATAATAGCATATATATGAAAGAACAGGAATTCTATCAGTGGTTTACCAAGCATTATAAGCATACCAGTTCATT
>CALXOI010000101.1 GCA_944389965.1 uncultured Treponema sp. | reverse complement strand
CGCTCCAAGGTAAAGATTGTGGCCAAGATGCTCAAAGCGATCCACGCCCAAGAGAGCAAGAAAGCAGCCAGGCAGAAGGCCAAAGCTGTGGTGGAGGAACTGCGTGCTATGAAGCTGAAAGAGGCCGCAAAGAAGGTAGAAGATGGCATTGAGGAGACTCTGGCCTACTGCGATTTCCCCAGTGAACACTGGAGCCGTATCCGCACCAACAATGTCATTGAGAGGCTGAACCGGGAGATCCACCGCCGCACCCGTGTGGCGGGCAGTTTCCCGGACGGCAACTCTGTCCTGATGCTGGTCTGTGCCCGGCTGCGCCATGTAGCCGGCACCCAGTGGGGCAACAAAAAGTATATGAATATGAAGTACCTGGAGGATGCCCGTGAGGACGCCTCCATTGCCGGCTGACTTCATTTATACCAGGATCTGCAAACCAATTTACGCAAAATTCTTGACACTACCTTTCCCCTCTATATGGACTGAAATAGAATACATTTTATTCTTGACCAAGTTGTTGGATAGATTGTGTATTGTATCCTGCGGGGGATTACAGAAACTGGATTTTATGTTTTATACGGAACGTATTTCTCCATGGATACTGTCATTGTTTTGTTGAATTAATAATTCGGCCTGTTCTGGTGTAAATTGAGTAAAATCAGGAATCACAATATCTGCATATTGCGCAACTATTTCCCGGGAAAGTGTTGTTGAAAGTCCGACCAATTTTATACCGGAACTTTTTCCTGATTTTAATCCGTTCAGGGAGTCTTCAAAAACAATGCATCGGGGTAATGGTATATCAAGTTTTTCTGCTGCTATCAGATAGGGATCTGGTGCCGGCTTGCTTCGGGGAAAGTCTTCCGCTGTCAAAAATATATCAATCCATTCAGAGATTTCAGGACGTTTTTTATACACTGTTACCATTTTTTTCCGGCTGGAGCTAGTAACAACAGCAGTCTTCCATCCGGCACATTTTATGGATCGGATAAATTCTGCTGCTCCGGGAATAAACGGCATCTTCAGCTGCTCTTCAAAACGGGCTGTTTCAGCCACTATTTCTTTTTGCTTTTCCGGACAGGATTGAAAGTATGTATCAAAAATCATCGACAATGTGGAACCTTTTATCGTTGTTCCAAAATCCGGTTTGTGGAGGTATTTTTGTCCAATATTATCCCACAGGATTGTATATTGACTCTCTGTATCAATGATGACGCCATCCAAATCGAACAGTGCGCCGTATTTAGAACCTGTTTGTTGCATGAAAAAATAATATCAGTGCTGTTTTTTGCTGTCAATATATATGTTTTATGCTGAATTTTTCTTGCATTTTTAGTTAGAATATGCTAACTTTATACACAGGAGTTAGTTTATTCTAACTGATCGGAGGTATCATGTGGAATTAGAAAAATTGATTGCGTATCATTGCGGTCCGGCATTAAGCGGTATAAAACCAGCCAATATTTTTTCCTGTTCTGGTAAATTTTGCCTTTATACTGCAGCAGTCCATCTGAATAAAAGATGTAATCCTTTCGGCGTCTATTTTCTACCTGTCTGCCGTTCAAACGGAGCAACACTGCTGTTTGTGTATAATAAAAATCTGCTGGAGTCGGTCTTGCAGGACAAAACAGTAAAACAGATTTTGCACTCAGCTGGATATACTCCCGGTTCATCTGTTCAAGATCTTGTATTTCAATTATCTGACCGGCTGGCATATAACGCTGAATTTCCCCATGAAATAGGGGTTTTTCTTGGGTATCCGGTAGAAGATGTTCTTGGTTTTATCAATAACCATGGGGTGAATTATAAAATATGCGGTTGCTGGAAAGTTTATGGTGATGAACAACGCGCGGCAGATCTCTTCCGTCAATATATGGAATGCAGAAAAAAGTGTTTGTTACGGATGACACGGGGAGAATCGTTGGAAAAGCTTTGTGAAAGGGCAGCGTAATAAAATGTTTCAGGAGGTTTATTATGAAAGCAGCAGTTATTTATATCAGTTTAACTGGTAACACAGAAAAGATGGCCCGGGCTATTTTTGAAGGAACAAACGCAGCAGGAGCTGACAGTGTACTTATTTCTGTTGGAGATGCTGTTGTTCAAAATGCATTGGAATACGATGTACTTATTCTAGGGAGTCCCGCAATGGGTGCGGAGGTTTTGGAAGAGGAATCGTTTGAACCGTTTTTTTCAGAACTTGAAAAACACCTTGCAGGAAAAAGACTAGCTCTTTTTGGTTCTTATGGTTGGGGCGACGGACAGTGGATGCGTGATTGGGAGGCACGCTGCAAGGCAGCTGGTGCAAGGCTTGTGGAAGAAAGTCTGATTGTCCATGAAACTCCGGATGTAACGGATCTGGAAAAATGTAAAGCATTCGGCTCAAATGCTGTTAAATAAAAAAAGTATATAACCCGTCCTTGTTCCCGTCTGCAGTCAGACGGGAATTTTTTACTGCAGGAAAAACACATTGCCGCCTGGGGGATTTTGTCGTATATTTTATGCATATCATTACAATTTATCAGTACATGGCGGAGGTTAAAGTGGATATATTGAAAGATTTTGTTTCGTTGCTTGAAGGTGAATTTGATAACAGTACCCAGATTTCGGAACTTACTGCACAGGGAACTACCGGATTTCCTTTTGCAGAACATGTTAATACAGTGTGCAATGAAAAAATAACTGGTATTCCTGCTGATTTTCACGGTATTTTTTTAGTAGAAGAAAGTTATTACACTACAAACGGCAGGACACACGCTTCTCCACATTTATTTTGTTTTACGGAATCAGACGGTGTTGTAACATTGACTTCTTACGATATTCCTGAAGGTTGCGACAAGAAGACGTTTTCCTGGAAAACAATGCCACCGGTATCATTCAGCAGCTTGAAAGTATCAGAAAAATTTACCCCTGCAGAATACCGGTTAAAAGACGGCGTATGGGAGGGCGGCAGCGTCAGTATGTTTTCTCCGGTACTGAAATTTTCATTGTATGAACGGTTTTCCACTGATTGTCTGGAAGTATCTGAATCTATGGAAATGAACGGTAAGCGGACATTCGGCTTTGATGAACCGATTCTGTACCGGCGCAAAAAATCATGAGCGGTAAAATAACTGATTTGTAGAACTGCATATTGTTTCTGCAAAAATTCTGTCGGATGCATACATTGATTTATGACTGCTCAGTAATTCGGTCTGCTGCCGGATTATCCTGGTGAATACGGTTTTTTATTGCTTCCATACGTATGTCCAGGGCCGCACTGATCTGTGCGCATTCCTGCAGTTCCCGGCTAATGTCTTTGGCTTCTTCCGGAGGAATACTCTTTTTATATTGCAGTTTATGTTCAAGGCTTGCCCAGAAATCCATTGCGATAGTACGGAGCTGTACTTCTACTTTCATCATGCGTTTTTTCTTCAATAAAAATATGGGAATTTCAATAATCAGGTGTAGACTCCGGTATCCGCTCTCTTTAGGATTTTTGATGTAGTCTTTTTTTTCGATAAGCGTTACATCATCTTGCCGGAGCAGACAGTCTGCCAGCAGATAAATGTCCTGTGGAAAAGAACAGATAACCCTGACACCTGCAATATCATGTATGTTATTTTCGATGGAATCCAATGAAAAAGGCAGATTATGTTTTTTCAGCTTTTTAACGATACCTTCCGGAGTTTTTAACCTGGTTTTTATTGTTTCGATAGGGTTACGGTCGTACTCCAATGAAAATTCCTGATCAAGAACCTTAAGTTTTGTTTCCACTTCCATAATGGCACAACGGTACAGCGCCATCAGTTCTTGAAAAGGTTGGATGTTTTTCTTTATCATTGCAGAAAATTCGCTGTCAAGAATTTCCCGCATTAAAAAATTTTTTAATTGTCTGATTCCCATGATACCTACATTTCTGATACCGCTTAGCGGAGAATATCAATCGTTTTTGCTGCAACTGTATCTGCCGCAGCATCCGGCATTACAGATTTCAATAAATCCCCTAAATTGTATGAATATTGAATCCAGTCTCCTTTTTTTATGGAACGGAATGATGCGTTTTTTCCGCCGGAAAAAGGAGTCTGCAACCCAGTGATTGTATCCTGTGTTTTTATAATTGTCGTATCAGTTACCCCAAAAGAGACAGTCTTTCCGTCTGTGGTTATTACGGTAACGGTATTGTTCTGGTTATTGACAGAAAGCACAACGCCTATTTTCCGTTGTGAACCAGGACCGGGAGCAGATGGTTGCGTGACAGATTGGTCTGAATCTGTGAGTCCTTCTTCTGATAACCAGTCACCAATTTTTTGTCCGGCGGAATTAACCCCGTCTTTAATATTATTGCCAAGCTGGATAAAGCCGTCCCGCAATGATGACTGGGGATTTGTTTTAGGTTCTTGCTGTGCATACGTTATTCCGGCAGCAGTCAGAAGTACTGATAAAATTATTGTGTATAACCGTTTCATAATTCCTCCATAGCTGTATTTCAGTATATCATAACCAGCGGTATTCTGGAATAAGAAAATGCAGCAGACTGGCTTTTTGGGCTGAATACAATTACGGAACAACAGTAGTCAGGCGGCAAATAAAGCCGTTCACATTGGCAGCATACTGTACTCCGGCTTTTGAACGGCTTGTTTGGTCTGAAAGTATATACGGCTTAACGAATCTTTAGCTTAAATTCTGGAGATTGCCCTTAAAACGAGGACTGAAGAAAAGCTCCGCCGCCGGTTACTTTTTGTGGTGGTTCCGGTTGATCCGGTGTTTATGCGGGTGGAACGCATTGTTTGGTCATGGACAGCCGCGATTATGGAACTGTTATCAGAAAACCAGCCGCTTCTGAGCCGGAATGGGCTGGACGTCCGGCTGTTTCGTTGCTGGGCGAATTTTGAATTATCAGAAAATCCGTACCTGGACAAATATGTTTGTCATCTGAAAAACCTGCCTGTAAGGTGATGATTCCGTTATATTAGCAAAACGGTATGGCGTTTCAGAAATCTTTGGATGGTATCTTTATTTTATGATATATAGGAAGATATTCGTTTGTTGACAGCCGTTTTTTCCGCTGGTATAGTTACAGAACAGGGTACTTCATCTGATGCAATGTCTGTGCTGTGTTCCTGTTTACGGGTTTCCGTATACCGGCTGGAAAAGAATCTGCAGCGGTTTTGTTGAAATTCCGAAAAAAACTTGCAGGGCAGCTTAGCCGGGCAAAGAGTAGAAAAAAAGGATGACAAAATGAAACAACAGGATACAGGACAAATTAATACTATGGACGGTACCCGGTACCATTTCCCGGTTCAGGATGAACACCACGGTGTTTCCGGAGACAACCCGGCTTGTGAACCGGTAATTTCTGATGTGCCGGTGGAGGCGGTTGCCGTTTCCAAAGAAAATGCCGGTTCCGGATGCAACGTTTCCGGGCGGGATTATCCGGCCGGTAATGCCGATCAGAATGACGCAGGTGCCGGAGCTCCCGGTGATGCCGGGAGTTCCTCCGGTACGGATTCACCGGACAAATTCCGGTTTGATCCCGGATGTTCTTACCGTAACCTGCCTCTGGTAGTTATTGCGGGGCGCCCGAATGTGGGGAAATCAACCCTGTTCAACCGGTTGCTTCATCGCCGGCGGGCTATTACAGATCCGACTCCCGGTGTTACCCGTGATCCGATAGAAGAAACGGCTTTTATTAACGGGTTTCCTGTCCGCCTGATGGATACCGGCGGTTTTAAACTTGACCGGGACACCGGTTCTATGGAAGCGGTTATGGATGAGCTGGTCATGGAGCAGACACTCCGGGCATTGAAAAATGCTGATGTAATATTGCTCTTACTGGATGCAGGGCAGATTACCGGTGAAGATGAAGAATTTATAGCTTTGCTCCGTCCCTATTGGGGTAAAGTCATTGCTGCAGTAAACAAAACAGAGGGTGGCCGGCTGGAAGAAGAAGCTTGGAACTATATGCGTTTCGGGTTTGAAAAGTTGCTGTTTATTTCTGCTGAGCATGGTGACCGCATTCCGGATTTATGTGGCGAGATTACCAGCCGGCTTGATTTTTCCCGTGTAGAAGCCGGTGATACCGTTCAGCCGGTGCGGATTGCCATACTGGGTAAACCGAATACCGGCAAGTCAACACTGGCGAACCGGTTGACACATACAGAAGCTTCAATTGTATGTGATTATGCCGGGACAACCCGGGATGTAGTTGAAGGTTCCTTTTCGTATAACGGCAGGGACTTTCAGGTAATGGACACCGCCGGAATACGCCGGAAAGCACGGGTAAAAGAAAATATAGAATATTATTCTGTAAACCGGGCAATTAAAACATTAGATTATACAGATATTGTGTTTCTTATGATTGATGCCCAGGAAGGCCTGGCAGAACAGGATAAGAAAATTGCATCCCTTGCATATGACCGGGGAAGAGGAATTATTTTTGTATTGAACAAATGGGATACGCAGGAACAGGGAAGGACCGCGCTCAGAAAAGCAGAAGAAAATATAAGAATTATGTTCGGGCATATGAGCTATGCTCCTGTTGTTGCTGTTTCTGCTCTGGAAGGTAAGGGAATAAAGAATCTGCTGAATACAGCTCTGGATGTGTACGGGCAATTAACCCGAAAAATAGAAACAGGCATTGTTAATATAGCGCTCAAAGATTGGGTTACTGCGTATCCACCACCTGCAAGTCGTGCATCTCAGTTTAAAATACGGTATATGCTCCAGACGTCAGTAAATCCAGTGTCTTTTCTGTTGTTTGCCAGCCGGCCGGAAGTTGTGCCCGACAGTTATATCGCTTACCTAAAAAATAAAATCCGAAGCGACCTTGGATTTGATAAAATACCGGTATTGCTGGAATTGAAAGCAAGCCGTAAAAAATGGGAAGACAGGGAACGGAGCTAATGGCTGCATATTCAATCGGCGAAGTGGAAACAATAACCGGCATAAAAGCCTATATTCTTCGTTATTGGGAAGAAGTAATACCCGGTTTTGCTCCCCGGAAAGATTCCGGCGGCCACCGGGTATATTCCCGCCGGGATGTAGAACGGTTGATGCGGATGAAGTATCTGATTCAAGAACGGAAGTTTACGATAGAAGGAGCCCGTTCCGAATTGATTTCAGAAGCTGATGTGTATGCTGCTGCCCGGAATGAAACTTCTGCTGCGCTGGAAGCGGTATCGGAAATCAGAGCTGTTTTGTCGGATTTGCTTCTGGAACTTCGCCGGAACCGTAGAATCTTTGCACAGGAGAAAAAAAAATGATTGAAAATCAGAAAACACTTGCGCATGTATTTTCTGACATTCCGGAAGATGCCCGGACTGTACTGGAACAGTTTGATACTGTAGTGCAAAGTGTCCGTCCGATGAATTCCAAACAATTAGCCGCATTACCGGATGATATACGCCGTCTGTCTCATCTACTTACAGATACCCGGGGACTCCGCCGGAACGGATACTTGAATGATACAGCTGCGCTTTCCGCATATATGCGGTATTTTTTATGGTGGAATCTTATCCGGCTGACACATTTTTTTTCTGGAACAGGTAGCCTGTTGCCTGTACTGGCGGACGGCAGCAGTTGTATTGACGCAGGATCAGGTCCGCTGACTGTTCCTATTGCTTTGTGGCTTGCCCGGCCTGAATTAAGATCAAAACGGATCACGTGGTATTGTATTGATTGTTCCCAGGCGGCATTAGCTGCTGGTGAAGATTTATTTATGACCGTTGCAGCCCGGACGATTGGTGTTGCTGGTACTTCCGCCGGCGGAAATACAGAACTACCCGCAACGGAACCATGGAAAATTGTCCGCATTAAAGCAGAGATGGGGGCATCTGTCCGCAGTCAGGCAGATTTGGTCATTTGTGCCAATGTATTCAATGAAATTGTGCAGCAATCCGGGCAACCCCCAGAATATACGGCAAAGCGTGCCGCTTCTTTGCTTACCGGGTATACTGGCGGTAAAGGTTCTGTATTGGTTATAGAACCGGGGACTCCTCCATCCGTCAGATTTTTGAGCGCATTCCGCAGCGCTCTGTTTCGCAGAAAATATATGATTGCTGCACCGTGTCCTCCGGGTATGCAGTTTG
>CALXOI010000100.1 GCA_944389965.1 uncultured Treponema sp. | reverse complement strand
GACCTGTATGAAACAACGTTCACCGGTAATTTCTATCTTATATGCGGTTCTGTTTGCACTGATATTTATCATTACCGCAGGAACAATATTTGTTTTTGCCGGAAGGCAGGCGCAGCCGGGCAAAGGTTTACGGAATGCAGAACCTGCTCCAGGAGCTGCCCCTGACCAGTTTGAAACATATACGGATATCGGTCAGATCCGGGCTGTAACAAGTGCAGGTCCGGAAGCTGACGGACAGCGGGTAACAATCATACTGGAACCATGGTTTGCCTATGAAACAGCTGACACTGCATTCCGGGAAGAACTTGCCGGCAAGCGGCAAAAAATACGCAGCATATTCACCAATTATTTTCTTTCCCGGACATATGATCAACTTGTACGTACAGGCGAATCCGGTGTGAAAGCAGAATTACTTTCCCAGCTGAACAATGAACTTGTCATGGGACACATCGACGCACTGTATTTTGAACAATATTTATTTCTGGAATAGCAACTGCAACTTTTCCATTTTTTTTGTGTCTTAACATATGAGGATACCGGAGGTTTGAAAATGGAAACAACATTAGTATCACCTGCTGCACAAGTCATTATTGCCGTCATTCCTATTGTGGGAATCGTTATTGGTGGAATTGTTGTATTCTTTTACTTACTATGGCGGCACCGGGAAATTTCCCTGCAGATTAAAACCGGCTGTTACCAGCAGAAACGGTTTAATTTCAAACTATTTTCCCTGTTTACCGGTCTGTTACTTACCAGTATAGGGATAGTGCTGACACTGTTGTTTCTGTTGATTACAGGTTTTTCCTATCCATTGCTTGGAGGACTGCTCCCTCTGGCAATAGGAATCAGCCTGATTATCTTTTTCAAATTCTATCCTCAGACAGAATATCCTGATGGTGAAACCTGAAAGCAAACCGTCAGCCGGAACAGCAGAAAAAGATGAAACAGTACTGGTTCGTGCGGCAGCAGGCGGGAATTCCCGTGCATTTGCAGAACTCGTCAAACGGTATTACCGCCGTATTACGGCTTTTGGTATGAGTTTTTTTAAAAATCCGGTAGACACAGAAGACTTTGTTCAGGATGTTTTTATCAAGGCGTACACAAAACTGGACACATTCCGGGGAGATGCGTTGTTTTCCACTTGGCTTACCCGGATTGCGTATACGACGGCAGTAAACTCTATCAAGCGCCGCAAAGAATATCTGCCTATTTCAGATGAAACAATGGTGTGCGACGGGGACTGGTCACCGGAAGAACATGAATTGAGACGTATAACTGCAGAAACCGTCCGGGAAGCTGTAAAAGAACTTCCGGAACGTTTTTCCCTATGCCTTGATTTATACTTTTTCTACGATATGCCGTATGCGGATATTTGTGAAGTTACTGGTATACCAATCAATACTGTTAAATCCCATATATTCCGGGCAAAAAAAATGTTGCGGGATAAATTAACAGGAATTATATGATTTTGGGGGTAAAAAAAATGAATACACGTTGTTCTGAAATTATGGATGATTTCTTTGCACTGGATAAACACCAACGGATTCCTTTATATATTACCGCACATTTGCTTGTCTGCAAAAAATGCAGAACGGAAGTCCGGCTGATGACACTGACAGAACGGGTAAATGCAGAGCCACTGCATATTTCTACTGATGACAACGACCGCAGGATTCTCCAGTTAATGCAGAAACTGGATTCTGCTTATGCTCCATCAGAAAAAATTGCACCGATTTCCTTAAAGCGTTGGATTGTTTCCGGTATTGCCATGGTACTTGCCATGATGATGTTTATTTTTTCTCAATCAACGTTGCCCAACCAGGCACTTAGTTTATCGTTTTATATTGTTTTTGCTGTCGTTATTTCTGCATATTGCGCACTGTTCGTGGGGAGTAACATGGATTATTTTATAAAAAAAATAGAGACTTTTAAAGAAATCTGACACGCGATACAACTACCCCGGAAATTAATTCCAGGATATTCTGTTCCTGACCTTCACTTTCCGACTGATTCTGCCGAAACATAAAACAGGACAGGATATGTGGAATAACATAAACGACAAACAGCCGGCAGACGACGAACAGGCAGATCTGTTGGAACCGATAAACACAAACTACCCCAACGCATTCACGCTGTTCCAGCAACCTCCAGAAGTGGAAGGATACATTCAATCAGCTGATATTATCATTGAACATGACGGTATTTTTTCAATCTCAGAAAAAATAGAAACAGCAACAATAAAACTCGATCCGGACTTTAAACAGTTGGTAGATTCCATTTTATTGCAGGAATAAACCAGTTCCAGACAGTACCACTTGTCCCACGGGAATATTTCCAGTAAAATACAGATATGAAACATACTGCGGAACTTGTTGTCAGATCTTACGAATGCGATTCTTATGGTCATGTAAATAATGCTGTCTACCTGAATTATCTTGAGTACGGGCGCATGGAATTCCTGCACGCAATACATTTTGACTACAACGGGATTATTGCAGCCGGATATTATCTGTATGTTACCCATGTGGATATTTATTACAAAGCTTCAGCGTTTCTGGATGACAAATTATTCATTGAAGTATATCCAGTAAAAATGAAAGCGGTATCGGGAACATTTCATCAGGTTATAAAAAAAGGAGACGGTACAATCTGCGCAGAAGCAGATGTCACTTGGGCGTGCGTTACGACAGAAGGCAAACCTTCCCGTATCCCGGTAGAATTTCTGGTCGAAGGACTACACCCTGAAACAGACATGGTGGCAGCTGTATGATACTAATAGAAGAATTGTCAATCATTATCAGCATTATCAGTATTATTGTTGTTGTTTACGGAACTCTTGTTGCCGCAGGGGCTTTTGTCCGTACGGAAATCCGGCGTATCAGAGGAAAATACAATTTCCAGCGGTTGCGTATGATCCGCGCCGATTTAGGAACATACCTTTTGCTGGGACTGGAACTGCTTATTGCTGCCGATATTTTGAAAACTGTTGTGGAACCAGGTTTAAATGAACTGGGAATACTTGCAGGAATTGTACTGCTCCGTACCGTTCTATCGTATTTTCTGAACAAGGAAATTCTTGAAATCGATCATGAACGTCATGAGCATCCTGAAGTATTCGATTTACAGTAAGCTACCGCAACAACATAACAGCTAAAATACTGTTTCCACCGGGATGATCCCAAACCGGGAGGCGTAATCCCGTGCCAGCTGTGCATTTTTTATTACATCACCGGGGCGGTGGGCATCAGCATTACAAATCACCGCAGCACCTTTCCGGACGACAATTTGCCAGAATTCATCCACCGGATACGGATGACGCAGACCGTGTTCTCCCGGAACCATCCGCCGGGCAAGCCCCAATCCATTGATTTCCAGTGGTACCCGGCAACTGACAGCTGCATCAATCACCGCTTCAAAACACGCCTGAAGCTCTCTGTCCCAGCACCGGCCGCTTGCCATAATTAAATCCGGATGTGCAACAAACGCAAATAACCCCGACTGAATACCTTCAATAACGCCATCAAAATACCGGTGAACTTCTTCCTGTGTAGACAGTTCCGGAGCATACAGCATTTCGTTTCCGGCAGCAACCCAGTGGGGGCCAAATACCAAATAATCTGCTCCAAGACGTCCTTTGAGTTCATCCCGATACCAGTTTACATAACACCGGTCATATTCACATTCAAAACCTGCGTAAACAGGAAAAGCAGAATGTTCGCCGGCAGCACGGATTGCTGCTATATACCGGTCCGATTCTTCAGGAGCCATACGGACATCTGCCCATGTGTTCCGCCCGTCTTTTGGATACGGACAATGATCAGAAAAACCCAGAATACTGCAACCAGAAAGTTGCGCTGCCGCTACATAATCATCAGGCATACCCTCTGCATGCTGACATAAAGAGGTATGCGTATGAAAATTACTTATCACCGTTGCTTATACCTTTGCCAAAGCCTGTTCAATGTCGGAAATAATATCTTCCACATTTTCCAATCCGCAGGAAAACCGTATCATTCCACCATCAATACCGGCAGCTGCCAGCTGCTCATCCGTCAACTGGCGGTGGGTAGCAGAAGCAGGATGCAGGACACAGGTACGGATATCCGCTACATGAACTACATTCGAAGCCAGCTTTAGGGCATCCATAAACCGGACTGCAGCGTCCCGTCCGCCTTTGATTGAAATGGTAATAACGCCGCTGCAACCATCGGGCAGATATTTCTGTACCAGCTGGCGGTCGCTGCTTTCCGGCAATCCCGGATAGGTAACCGACGCAATTTTATCAGAACATTTAAAATATTCAGCGACAATTGAAGCATTCATGCAGTAGCGCTTCATGCGGACCGCAAGGGTTTCCAGCCCGATATTCAACAGGAATGCTCCATGGGCAGACTGGTAGCAACCAAAATCCCGCATCAGCTGCATCCGGGCTTTGATAATATACGCAGATTTTCCGAAATCCCGGGTATAAATAACGCCATGATAGCTTTCATCAGGAGTAGTGAATTCCGGGAATTTACCGGATGCAGTCCAGTCAAAATTACCGCTGTCCACAATAACGCCGCCTACCTGCAAAGCATGTCCATCCATGTATTTTGTTGTGGAATGGATAATAATATCTGCACCCCATTCAAACGGCCGGCACAAAACCGGGGTTGCAAAGGTGTTGTCCACAATCAGAGGCACCTTTTTTGAATGGGCAATTTTAGCAAACCGTTCAATGTCAAAAACCCGGAGTGCCGGATTTGCGATTGTTTCCCCGAATATCGCTTTTGTGTTCCGCTTGAACGCCTTTTTCACCTCTGCATCGGTAGCATCCGGTGAAACCCAGATACATTCTATGCCCAAGCGTTTCAACGTAACAGAAAACAGGTTTACCGTACCGCCATAAATTGTTGATGCCGCAATAAAACTGTCTCCTGCTTTGCACAGGTTCAGAATGGCACACAGGGACGCAGCCTGCCCGCTGGACGTGAGCATTGCACCCACGCCACCTTCCAAAGCAGCGATTTTCTTTTCCACCGCATCGCAGGTGGGATTTGCAAACCGGGAATACATACATTCTGTAGGCATATCAAACAACTGTGCAATGTGTTCCGTTGAATCGAAACAGTACGTTGTACTCTGCACAATCGGTACAACGCGGGGTTCCCCATTTTTCGGTGTATATCCCTCATGAATGCACTGGGTTTCTATTTTCATACCATCACTCCTTATAAATATTTTGTACGAACTATCTGTCCCTGTAAGAAAACCGGCTCTATCCAGCCGGCAATTCAGGCGTTCCCGAACCGCGCCCAGCACTGTCCGCAGCAGATAACCAGTAAAAAAAAGACGGCAGCATAGTACGCCGCCGTCCCATAAAAACAGCGCTGCTGCTTATACGATACCTTGGGCAATCATTGCCGTGGCAACCTTCAGGAATCCGGCAATATTTGCGCCGGCAACATAGTTGCCTTCCATACCGAATTCTTTTGCAGCCGCATATGCATTGTCATGAATATTTTTCATGATACCTTTCAGTTTTTCATCCACTTCTTCCCGGCTCCAAGACAAACGGATTGAATTCTGGCTCATTTCCAGACCGGATGTTGCAACACCGCCAGCATTGGATGCTTTACCCGGGGCAAACATAACACCGGCACCTTGGAATGCAGCAACCGCATCCGGAGTAGACGGCATATTTGCGCCTTCTGCCACCAATTTTACGCCGTTTTCAATCAAAGTTTTGGCTTCGTCACCGTTTAATTCATTCTGGGTAGCACAGGGGAATGCACAGTCGCACTTTACCGACCATGGACGGGCACCTTCCACATATTTTGCAGAAGGATATTTCTCTGCATACTCTTTGATGCGTCCCCGCTTGACATTCTTCAATTCTTTCACAAACTCAAGCTTTTCCTGGGTAATACCGTCTGCGTCATAGATGTAGCCGGAAGAATCTGAAAGTGTGACCGGTTTTGCTCCCAGCTGGATCAGTTTTTCAACACAGTACTGGGCAACGTTTCCTGAACCGGAAACGGTACAGACCTTACCCTTAAAATTATCACCTTTAACCGCCAGCATATTCTCTGCAAAATAGACACAGCCATACCCGGTTGCTTCAGGACGGATCAGTGAACCGCCAAACTGCAACCCTTTACCGGTTAAAATACCGGTAAATTCGTTGCGGATTCTCTTATACTGCCCGAACAGATAACCAACTTCCCGTCCACCAACACCGATATCACCGGCAGGCACGTCTGTATCAGCACCAATATGCCGGTACAATTCGGTCATAAAAGACTGGCAGAACCGCATTACTTCGCCGTCAGATTTTCCGTGGGGATCAAAATCAGACCCACCTTTACCGCCACCCATCGGCAGCGTTGTCAGGCTGTTCTTGAACACTTGTTCAAAACCGAGAAATTTCAAAATTCCCAGATTAACTGAAGGATGGAAACGCAATCCACCTTTATACGGCCCGATTGCACTGTTAAACTGGACACGGAAGCCACGGTTTACCTGTACTTTACCGGAATCGTCAACCCATGGAACCCGGAACATAACCACCCGCTCCGGCTCAACAATCCGTTCCAGAACTGCATTTTTTTCCAATTCCGGCATTTTTTCTACAACCGGCTCCAAAGATTCCAATACTTCCTGAACAGCCTGCAGAAACTCTGGTTCATGGGCATTTTTTGCCTGAACTGATTCCCAGACCCGTTTTACATATGCATTTTTCATAAAATACCCCCGTATTCTTTACTTATACTATAAAGAATGCACTGTATATTAACATAAATACAAATATTTCTACAAGCTGTCATTCTATAAAATATGCTGATTGTTGCAAAAAACAACAAAATATGTCATTATCGTCGTTATTCCGTATCAAATGCGGGAGGAATTTTTGTCTTATGAAAATTTTACTCCAAATTGCCGTAATTTTTCTGCTCTGCATGATCGGCGACGCTCTTTCTGCACTGCTTCCGTTTACTCTGCCGGGAAGCATTATCAGTATGGTGCTGCTTTTTCTTCTACTGCTTACAGGACTGATGAAAGTACACCATATTGAAACAAAAGCAGCTTTTTTACAGCAGAATATGGCTTTCTTTTTTATACCGGCCAGCGTTGCCATTATGGACAATCTGCCGCTTTTAAAATCCATCCTGCTGCCTTTTTTGGTCATTTGTACAGTATCCACGCTTCTGACCTTTGCAGCAACTGCAGTCGTGACAGCGCTCACCATCAGGTTAATGCACTTCTTTTCAAAATCTCCGGAACTACAACATGAATAATGTCTTGTCAATAATCCGTACCACGGTCATCAATTCCCCGCTTTTTGGGATTACCTTATCCATTGTAACATACCAGATAGGAATCATGATTCATCGCAGATGGAAATCTCCTTTTACCAGCCCGCTGATTGTTTCAATTATATTGTGCTGCCTGACTTTATGGGCAACAAATATTCCCTATGAAGCATACAATACCGGCGGGGCAATCATATCCATGTTTTTGGGACCAGCAACGGCAGTGCTTGCCGTATCCATGTACCAGCAGTTGGACACACTGAAAAGGAATATTTTGCCGGTACTTGCCGGAACCGTTGCCGGATCTGCAGTATCCATAACAAGCATCCTTTGTATGTGCCGGTTATTCCGTTTGGATAAAGCGGTTACCGTATCCCTGCTGCCAAAATCTGTAACAACACCCATTGCCCTGAGTCTGTCCCAAGCAGACGGAGGTCTTTCAGCCATCACTGTAGCAGCAGTTGTGCTGACAGGAAACTTGGGTGCAATTCTGGCACCGACTTTGATAAAACTATTCAGAATAAAAAATCCGGTAACCGCAGGGCTTGCCATCGGTACCAGTAGCCATGCGGTAGGAACAGCAAAAGCCCTGGAGCTCGGACAAGTGGAAGGCGCCGCCAGCAGTCTTGCCATTGGATGTGCCGGTATTGCCACAGTAATATTGTCAGCCTTTCTCCACTGAATCAGCAATCATCTCATAATATAGAAGTTCCGGTTCTCCCGGAGCTTTTTTTTATCCATTATCTCTAATATTTCAGCGAATTTCCCATACTCTGGTAAAGTAAGGGAAAAAACCGCTCAAGTAAAAAAGGACGGTTTTAAACCAAAAAAATCAGGAGGATTTT
>CALXOI010000099.1 GCA_944389965.1 uncultured Treponema sp. | reverse complement strand
ATTGATCATCCGGAACTCACTATTCCGCCGGTGGAACAAACCGGACAAACAGAAACAGATTCTCTTGCCTCAGAAATATCGGAGCTATCTAAAAAAGGGTACCAGTTCCTCAAAGAAAATAAGGTGGAAGATGCAAATGAAGTATTTCGGCATATACTTGAACTGGAGGAAAACAATAATTATGCATTGGTAGGACTTGGAGATTCAGCCCGCAAGCAAAATCATTTTCGAGAAGCAATTGATTACTATAACCGTTGTCTGCAGCACCATATTGGAAACAATTATGCTTTATTCGGCTTGGCAGACTGTTATAAAGCCTTGAACCAGTATCAAAAAGCAATTGAAATCTGGGAAAAATATCTAATCCATGATGACAGAAATATTACCGTTCTCACTAGGGTCGCCGATGCATATAGAAAAATCAAAGATTTTAAAAAGTCAAAACAGATTTACCTCCGTGTACTCGACATGGAAGAAAACAATGCTTACGCATTAATCGGTCTGGGACACCTTCATTATGATTTCAAAGAATACCGGGATGCATTATATTACTGGACAAAAATGTATGAACTCAATGAGCAAAATGTAGATATCCGGGTATTAACTTCCATAGGAAATTGTTACCGCAAATTAAAAACCTTTGACCGGGGAGTATATTATTTTGAACGAGCATTGGAGGTTGAACCGAATAATTTTTATGCATTGTTCGGTCTTGCTGACTGTTACCGGGGAATGAACCAACAGTTCCGGTCTGTTGAATATTGGAACCGTATTTTGGAACAGGATCCCCAGAACAAAGTAATTCTGACACGGGCCGGAGATGCATACCGTAACACCGGTGATTATGAAACCGCAACAAAATATTACAATAAAGCTTTGGATATTGAATTTGATATTTATGCGGTTCTCGGTCTGGCACTGATCAGTAAAGGACAAGGAAAATATGATGAGGCGATTGCCAGTCTTTCTCGATTAATACAGGCAGATCCAAAAAATTACCGTTTCTATGTTGACCTTGCCGACTGTTACATGAAAACGAACCGGAAAACCTCTGCGATTGAAACATTGGAAAATTTCCAGAAACAGGGAATCCGCAGCCAGGCTGTAGCAGAAATGCTGGATAAGATACAAAACAACAAGTATTAACACCTATGGAAACGGGCAAAATTCCTCTTGCTGGATTATTGCCGGATGAATTAACACAAATATCCGGTATCAAACCCGCATTCCGGGGCAAGCAAATTTTCAAATGGATTGCAAATGGAGCTGTCTCATTTGACGAAATGTTGAACCTCCCAAAAGAACTGCGGAAAAATCTCTCTGAAAATACTGTTATCAGATCTGCTTCGGTAACCAGAACATTACAGGATCCTGATGGAACCATAAAACTGCAATTGACATTGTCAGATCACAGCTGTATTGAGACTGTTTTGCTTACAGATAGTACCGGTAGAAAAACAGCATGTGTATCCTGCCAAACAGGCTGTGCAATGGGATGTGCATTCTGTCAAACAGGACGACTGGGAACAGGACGAAACCTTGCTGCCCATGAAATCGTAGAACAGTTTTTGTTCTTAGAGAAAATAGCAGGAAAACTTGACAATATTGTATTCATGGGAATGGGTGAACCTATGCAGAATTTAAATGCAGTCAGAAAAGCCGTTATGGTTCTCACCCACCCTGATGGCAGACATCTTTCCGGTAGAAGGATAACTCTTTCCACTTCGGGTATTATCAGCGGTATTTACGATCTTGCAGATAACGGACCGCCCATGAGACTTGCTGTATCCTTAACGACTGCGGATCCAGAACTAAGAACCCGGCTGATGCCAGTAACCAGAAGCAATCCGTTGCCGGATTTAAAAGCGGCTATTGCCTATTACACAAAAAAAACAGGGAAACGGTGTACATTAGAAGCTGTCCTTCTGAAAAAGGAAAATACAGGAAATCCAGATACAACAAGTTTAATTAATTTTGCAAGGAATCTTGATGTTCATATCAACCTTATACCATGGAATCCGGTTCCGGGTATACCCTTTGAATCACCATCCCCTGCAGAGTGTAAAAATTTTCTTCATGTTCTGGAAAAAGCAGGACTTATCGTTACTCTCCGAACCCGTCGAGGACAAAAAATCGGAGGGGCTTGCGGACAACTCGGTAAAAATCTCTTGAATGAAATATCAAAGTAATATATACTTAAAGAAAGAAAATTCTAAGGAGCATCTATATGCAAAAAAAAGTCTATATAGCTGGTATGATTGATGAACAAAGTGAACAAGCTGTAAACCAAGCTGTTTCTGCAATCACAGGTGTTACATCTTGTACCGCAAACGCACTAAAAGCTCAAGTTTTGGTTGACTTTGATGAAAACACACCAGGCATAGAAGATGCTATTAACAGTGCCATTTCCGGTTGCGGTTTTGACGTATTAGCATAATTTATTATAAACACAGAAATAAACAAAATATTGAACAGAGGAAATAGCAGCCGTTTAAAACGGCTGTTTTTTTGACAGGGGCATAGGGTCTTTTTTGGATCTTTCCTGTTATATTTTATAGTATATACTAACATCTTCTCTAAATAATCCGTGTTTCCCCATACGGATAATAATGCTCTGCCTTGGACTGAAACTCCTTTAAATCATAAATCTTCACATCCTCATCAAACTCAGCAATGGTAACTCCGCCAAAACCTTCCACATTGCCCTCGTAATCACACTTAAAATACCATTCCACAACGGCTGTATTCCCGGAAACAATCACACGCTTTATATTCCACTGCAAAACAGTACCTTTTCGGTTCCAATCTTCAAACCATCTGATTATCTGTCCAATACCTTTATACACAGGACCATAACACTCGCTGTAAACAATATCGTCGCTAAAAATCCCCTTTACAGCATCAACATCTTTATCCAGCCAGCATTGAAAATACTTTTTTATAACTTCTTCCATTCTGCACTCATCCCTTCATCCGCTTAATCGTTTCCCCGACAGAAATACATTCCGCATATCTGCCCTTCCACATAAACTCGTTATAGTATTTATAACTCTGCTCTCCTGTCATAAAACCATTATCAAATGTGGAATTTGCATTTTCCGGCACAAGAATTTTAAAACCATGCTCAAAGCCACACTTGATTGTTGCATCAATGCAGTAATCCGTCTGCAAACCAACAACCACTACTGTGCGGACATCCTTTTCCTTTAGATATTCCAACAGACCTGTATCCTTAAAAGAACTGTTTTCAGTCTTATCAAAAATCTTTTCGTCTGGCTGTGGGCAAAAAACTTCATATATCTCAAAACCAGGTGTTCCCTTTGTCAATTCCGAACCGCCACCATCATCGTGTCTTACATAAATAACTTCAACACCATTTTCTCTGGCAGTTGCAATTAACGTTTTAACAGTAGATTCAAACGCATTATAATTATACAAATCCGAATTGGTTATCAATTTCTGTGTATCCACCACTAACAGTACCATTTACGCCTTCTTTTTTATAAACAAAGTATTTACTCAAGCGGTGCAAAATATCCTGACTCATCCCGTCCGGAACGATTCAACAGATAAGCCTCCACTTCAACCGGTAGATAGTCCTGTCCAAAATTGGATGGCAGAGATGATGTAAATGACAAACGGTACATACCGTTAGGGATATTCAGAATATCGGTCACAATACTAGATAATCCTTCCGGACGGTACACATAATACTGCTCCCCGTTTGTATCTTCTGTCAAATAAATAATTTCTTCAGGAAGAGGATTCTGTGATAAATTGACCGTATAAAATGAAATTGCATTATTATTTAAATATGCGCTTAAATCTGACAGACTGTACTGGGCAAAAGTTTCCGAAGGTATTGTTGAAGCCCCTGTTAAAAGAATAACAGCCCTCTTTTTTTCCGCTGTAACTAAATTATTTGCCGCCAGTCTGACAGCTGGTTCAATAGATGCTGCCTGACATACCGGAACGGATAATGCAGATACAGTAAAATCACCTAAATCTGCCGGTGATCCGGTGTATTCGAGGGCAGGAACTTCCCCCGCAGAAATTACAGAAAGCATACCGGTTCCGTTCATTGCGGTGGCAATTTCCGTAACAGCAGCTTCTATAGCTTCAGAATATACAGCAGATGAAGCGGAGCGATCAATGATAAGCGTTATATCACAAACAGTATTTTCCGCTGCCGCACCGACCAGCATCTGATTCTGTACGGGTTGGGAATTTTCTGTTAAATAGAAATTTTCCGCCTTCAACCCGACAACCGGTTGGCGGTTACGGTTCTCGACTTTTAAATCCACGGTTACTTGGGGAAAGTTATCAGAATAGACTCTTTCTATTTGCACAAATAATCCACCGACCAGCTCTGTAAGCTTAGACATAACATATATTTCATTTGCAGTAAAATCAGATGCGATAACATTCCCGTTCACATCAGGAATTGCACAGAGTACCCGGGAAGGAGCACTTCCCGTCCGGGCATTTTCTATAACAGCCCCAGTGGAAAAATCAACGGTACAAATTCTGTTTGAATCGGATACAATGAGATATTGCCCGCTCACTTTAAGTGATTCTGGCTGGGTAAAGGTTCCGGCTGGCACCAAGATGCCAGTATAGTTTCCGGCACGATCAAAAGAATAAATAGCTCCGGTAGCCGCATCAGCTGCATAAATGACGTCATTATAAACAGCAACACCTGCAGGTGCAGTAAATCCGGAGAAATCCGCTGTTTTATGACCGAATGTAAATAATGGTTGTCCGTTTTTATCAAATACGACAATACGTGCATTTCCGAAATCAGACACATAAACATTACCGGATGAATCCAAAGCTAGATACTGGGGACCAACAACATGACCGTTGCCCACCCCTTCCGTACCAAAAGATGACAGGTAAGCACCTTTCGAATCCAGTACCGATATCCGGTTACCAGCAAATTCTGATACCAGCAAATTCCCATCAATATGCCGGATAATATCGAACGGACGATCAAAACCGGTTAGCGGTCCACGTACTCTGTTTACGATATAACCATTTACATCGATGAGCAGAAGTTCATTAGAGCCATACGCAGTAACCCAACAGGTTCCGTTTGAATTCGGCAGCACAGATACCGGTTGACTAAAAACAAATCCATTGGTTGAATTACCCGGAAAAGATCCTGCTTCCGTGTAATTCAATGCACTGATTTGAGGTATACCGGTCAGACGGCGTTCGCGGATAATTTCCATCTTGTTTTGCAGCAAAAGACCGCCATAACCGTTATCAGATGCAAGTTGCCAATGTTGGAGTGCGGTTCCTTCCATTCCGATACGGTAATAGGCTCTTCCCAACCAGTCAAGAATCAAATTCTCGGTCGGCAGGTATGACAAAGCTTTTTCAAACAGCAGGACCGCTTCGTTAAAGGAACCTCGGTAGTACGATTGGACACCCCGTCTGAATTCTTCTTCTGCAAAAAGTACATCAGAATCACGTTTTCCGTCACCGCTCTTAAAACTAGAAGCAGAAACCCCAAAAATACAACAACAAATAACAGCAAATGCAGTAATGCGGGTAAACAGCTTCATTTATACGCCTCCAAGTCAGAATCTCGGGCATCAAGAACAATCTGGAAATGATCAGCAATTTCCGGATGGGACGGATCCCGGTCACGGGCCTTTTTTAAAAAAGATTCTGCTTCTTTTAATAATCCCAGCTTAAAGTACACCCATCCGACGGTATCAAGACAAGCAGCAGATTCTGGATTTAAATCCAAAGCTTTCTTTGACAACATCAGTGCCCGGGTTAAATCTCTATCCAAGCTTGCCAGAACATATCCAAGACCATTGAGTGCAGTAATATTTTCTGGTTCCAAATCTAATACTTTTTCATAATGAGAAATACAAGTATCATATTTTTTCTGCAACCAAGCAATGTATGCCATGGTACAAAAAATAGCAGCCGGCCGGTAACCGGATTCTTTCAAACTTTTCAATTCAAATTCTGCAAGCCGGATTCTTCCGGTTAATGTGTATACAACAGCAAGCACAAGGCGGCATTGGAGCAACCGTTCCTTTGCAATATCATCGGCAGCAACAGTTGTCACCACCTGTTCCAGATACAACAAAGCTTCTTCATACCGGTGAAGTTTCATATATGACAAACCGATATAATATGCAGATTCCAAACTATCTTTTTCTGTAGCTGCACTAGACAGGAAATACGAGAGAGCTTCCGTGTATTTACCGGCTCTATAAAACATTAATCCTTTATCAGATATGTGTTGTTCCATTTTATTTCCTTGATTACAGACTTATTTTCACGACATCTATATTATGTATATCATCGGCACATTGAGGCTGCGTATAAACCCTGCTGATGGAAATCATTCCGTTTTGGATGACGGAAAAGTCGCTGTCGTCGTTACCGACTGTCTGTATTCTACCACCTTTAAACACAGTATATGTACACCCGTCAGGTACCTGAAACAACCTTACCGAATCTTCCAGATATGACCGGTATGATAATGTTGTTATTTTCCAACCATGATATGAACCGGCTGACATTCCGTTTATATTCAAAAAAATATCCCGGGAACATAACGATGCCAGTACGGCGGTATTTTTTCCAATAAAATCAGCCAGAGCATCATAATTCCAGTTATTATCGGATGACTCCAGACTCACTGCAATACCGGGTATACCGTACAAAGCCGCCTGGCGGGCTGCAGCACATGTCCCTGAATATAATACATCAGTTCCTATATTCCCACCTCTATTAATACCGGAAATCACTATATCCGGTTGTACGGGAAGAACCGCTTTTATCCCGCAGATTACACAGTCAACCGGCGAACCGCTGCATTGAAACTGCCGTGGCTCAACTTGCTGTATCTGCTGCGGCACAGTCAACACCGTCAAACAATGAGAAACAGCCGAACGGTTACGGTCAGGAGCTACAATCCATACATCATGCTGCGGTGATAAATGCCGGTACAACACCCGCAAACCTTGGCTGCTGAAACCGTCATCATTCGTCAGCAGGATTCGCATATATGAACCCCGCCGGCAGGTTTTACATCATAGCATGAAGGATGAAACCCAAAAATACGCTCATATTCGACAAGTTTCTGTTTATACAATTCCACATCAGAAGATCTGAGTATCGTATAAGTGCAACGGCCGAAACCTTTTCCGGTAATCCGTGAACAGCCATTGGGATTTCGTACTGTTGTCATATCAAAATTCTGAACCCGCTTTACCAGCCAGTCAATTTCAGGACAAGACAAAAGGTATAAATCACGCATTGCATCATGAGATCGGCTGATTGTTTTGCAAAATTTAGAAAAATCTTTGGAAAACAAAGCATCAACAGCATCCAGAACATAATGATGTTCTAACATAATACATCTGAGCCTGCGGCGTGTATCTTCATTTACTACAGAAAGAACTTCATTCACTTCTGTAGGAGATTCCTCATATACCCAGCCGCCATATACATTTGCTTTCCGTTCCTTCAATTCTCCCAACAAAAGAATGTTCCCGGTTTCAAAAATTGAAGATTCATCCCAAACAGAAATACGGGGAACCCGCGCATCGGTCAGCAAAATACGGGTATCATCAAAATCAAACGGAATACATTCATAAGTATTCGAAGCATGATCCGTCAGAATACAGGTTCCCGGCTGAGAATAAAAAGCAGCATAGATATCAGCAATATAATTACCTATTCCAAGAAAATAACGGTTACCCCGTTCTATCATATGTAATAACTGCGCATCAGAACAGGACAATGAAAAGAAAGCATTTATTCCATATGCAAGCGCCACTTTCATTGCAGTAGTAATACCGAAACCGGCAGACGGTAAAATTTCCGACCAGACGGTAATATCCATTCCTCCGAATGAAAAGCCACCTGTTAAAAAACCATATATAACAGCCTTCAATGCATTTGCCCAGCGGTCCTCCTTGCGGAATTTCAACGTGGAAAACATACACCGTTTGCGTTCATTCAATTGAGCAAAATAAAATTTTGCAGAAGCATCAGTTCTAGAAGACAACGCAATGTAAACAGGAATATCAACCGCCATGGACAGTGTTTTATCTTTACAAAACCAGGAATGTTCCCCGATTAAATGGAACCTGCCCGGTGCACAGAGAATAATTTCAGGTGCAGTATTATACTCCTGGAAAT
>CALXOI010000098.1 GCA_944389965.1 uncultured Treponema sp. | reverse complement strand
GCTGAACTTTGACAGGGCATCCGTTAAAATACGGTCTGTCCGGCTGTCAGCCATCAGCGCTGAAAGAGTATCCCGTACACTGTAAAAACCATCTGCAAACGACAGCGTCTGACTTTGTCCTGGCACCGGTAAATCATCAAACCAATTTTTTACCCCTTCACCTTCCTGTTCGTCAGGCTCTTCCGGTTTGATATACCCGGATACCGGGGCATTCACCTTTGTAAAAACGGCCGTATCTGACGGCAGCTGGCGTGTACCATCAGGACATCCGGCTGCCCGGGCAGTCACTGTCGTACCGGTTAATTCCAGCGGTACCTGTTCAAAAAGGTACAATATGAGAGCCTCCGCTTTTTTCTTGAGGAAATGGGTGTCAATCTTTTTTTCATACAGAAAGATTTCAGTAACCTCTACCTTTCTGACGGTGGCATGAAACAGACATTATTTGAAAATTACCAGTATACGTCATTGCGCCAGGCAGCCATGCGGGTTATGGAAGAAATATTTTCCGTATACATATATACAGATTCTTTTGATATAAACGCAGTTATTCTTAGACTGCCGGAATGTTCTTTTATGGAAACCCGGGATTTACCATTGCTGGTCGCCGGACCATTCAGCATTGATTCCCTCTCGGGAGAACGGATTCATATTCTGCAACATACCAATCATATCAGCGAAAGTATGGTACCGATTATGAAACAGTTTTTGGAAGCCATACCAGTATTACCGGAAACAATCCAGCTGGCAACAATTATATCAAGATTTTTTTCCCGGATGTTCGCGGTGGAATTTTATATGACAAGTTCTTTTGTTTATCAAGAACCGTCTCAGGTTAAAAACTTTACTCCAGATGAATCTTATGCAGTTTCAATCATTGAACGGTACAAAGCAGAAAACCTGTTTCTTGCTGCAGTCCAGGCAGGAGATGTACCAGAAGCATTAAAATACTATGATGAATTCGTGGCAAAACGGGGTATGCAGGAAAGGACGTTACGAAAGATTTTAAATAGACAGAACTATACCATTATTTTGAACACTATTCTCAGAAAAGCAGCAGAAAATTCCGGTGTACATCCCTTATATATTGACTACTATTCTTCAAAATTTGCTTTCCAGATAAATCAGGCTACTACAGTCAATTATTTAACACAACTTTCCCGCCGGATGGTGGAAGAATATACACTATTAGTAAAAGAAAAAAATATTAGCAGATATTCTGCCAAAATCAGAAAAATCATATTATACACAGATTTTCATTACCCGGAACCGTTGTCATTGGAATATTTTGCCTGGAATCTAAACGTATCAAAAACATATCTGTCCCATTTATTCCGGCAGGAACTTGGAGTCCCGCTTACAGAATATATCCGTAAAGTCCGTATGGAAAAAGCTGCAAAACTTTTAAAAACAAGCAGCCTTACACTTAAAGAAGTTGCCAAGTCTGTAGGATACGCAAATCCCAACTACTTTACCCTGCATTTTAAAGCAACATACCATATCACACCCAAACAATTCCAAAAAACAGCTGTCTCCGGGTTTCAGCCCCCGACCACATAACTTAGAGTCAGCCACTTTTTTCCAATAGAATATAAGTACATTACGTATATATCTCCCAGTCGGGTAATTTTTAGGAAACAGAACCCCTCACAAACACCTTGTATTTTGAACAAATATGTGTTATTTTAGAAATATACTATAACACATAAGAGGTGTATTATGGCTTACAAAATCACAGATGCCTGTGTAAACTGCGGTTCCTGCGAAGGTGAATGCCCGGTTGGCGCAATCAGCGAAAGCGGAGATAAACGCGTTATTGATGCTGCAACCTGCGTCAGTTGTGGTACCTGCGCTGGTGTTTGCCCTGCAGAAGCAATCGTAGAAGAGTAGTCTTCTATAAAAGATTCCGTAGGCAGGTTCTTTGAAAACGCCATTGTTCGTTTTCCGGGAACCTGTTTTTTATTTAACAGTGTATATGATACAGAAAATATTAACCGGTTACGGACGGCTTTTTTTAACAATTATTAAAATATTATTACTGTTGGCGTTATGTGCACTCTGTGCATGTATTCTTGTTTTGCCCCTGTGGAAATTGGCGACAACACAGCCGGAATGGTACAGCATTATTGTTCTAATTCTGACCGCCGTTTTTATACTGTACAGCATCTGCCGGAAAATCCACCGGTATGTCACCGCCGGCAATCCGGATCTTCCGCTCCGAAAACAAAGAATTACCGGCATTTTTATATTATTTGGAAAGATAATTATCATTGCGGGTGGTATAACAGGATTTGTTTGCTGCGTATTATACGGAACAATAATTGGAGCTGTAGGTGTGCTGATTGCAGCAATTATACTGTACGGACTCGTTGCGTTTGGAACAAAAAAGAATGGTTCTCCGGTTTCATAACTCCCTTTCATTCCAGATTATATTTTTTGTTATCGGTCTTATCTGCATAAAATTACCCGTATATGCAGATAGTGGGGAACCCGAGACAGAAGGTGTTCCTGTCATACCGGAATTGTCTTCCCGGAATCCGGTTTTTGCCCGGTATATGCAGGAAATCGAATACGCTTATCAATGTATAGCTGCCGGCAGAGAAATTCCTCTTGTTTTTTACCAATACACCGTCAAGGAAAACGAAACATTGCTTCAAATCGCAGCCCGGTGTTCCATACCATACGAACAAATAGCTCTGTTGAATGCGATTCCGGTAATTGACACAGTGCTCACCGGAACAACAATCTATTTGCCAAATGCTCCGGGGCTGTTTGTACCGGAGTATCCAGAAACAGCCATTGGAACACTGGTAAAAAAAAGACTCTATACTTCTGATGCCGTTTTGTGGTATAGTATCGGTGGAAATGTATTTCAATATGTACCGGAAGAACGGCTCACCCCGACTGAACGGGCTTTCTTTCTTGATACAACACTCAAGATTCCATTAGAAGACAGCGTACTGACATCCCAGTTCGGTATGCGGACAAGCCCAATAACAGGGAACCAGTCATTCCATAAAGGTATAGATTTGGCAGCACCGGAAGGGACATTAGTATTTGCCTGTAAATCAGGTATTGTGGCCAATACAGGATACGATGACGTATACGGGAATTTTATTATTCTTGATCATGAAAATAACACACAAAGTGTTTATGCTCATTTATCCCGGATATCAGTCACCACAGGAGATACGGTCAACAGCGGCAGTACAATTGGCAATGTCGGCACCACAGGTGCATCCACCGGACCCCATCTTCATTTTGAAATCAGAGTGAATGGAAGTGCCCAAGATCCACGGAGACTGTTGCCGGCGTTTTAAATGAAAAGGCAAGAGGGATAGTATGAAAACAATCTGTATTTACACTAGGATTTGCATTTTTACAGCTGTATGCTTCCTGTTGCCGGTTTTTGCAACAACAGAAGTGTTCCGTGTACACAAAACTATCATGACAAAAATGCCGGAAAGTGGAAATACGGAATGTACTGCGGGTATTAATGATGCTGTCGTTATACAGTTGCCTCAGGATACATCATTCCTTCAAGCTATAGAAATAGAAATTAAAATACCGGAAGACATCGCTGCGTATTGGGATTCTGTGGCGTATTCATTTTATACTGATTTACAACAGACTCCTGACAGTACCCGTATTGACTATACCGGAACACGGATGTACATTAACACAATTCCAGGCAGATTGAGTCTGAATCTTGTCCTTCCGCTTCAAGAGAATCATTCTTTAAAGCAGAATCCTTATTCCGTCCTGTTGCCACAGATGTACTCATTGGAAGATAAGATTATCTTTATGCGTTTCCAGCTGGTTATGAAAGGAATACCGGAATCATTTGATAAGAATTATTTCCTTATCACCGTAAAACCTGTCTACGTTGATAAAGGACGATTGCAGCTGGATATTACCTATCCTGTTGACGGAGAACAACAAAGTATAAAAAAACCATATACAGTATATATTGATGAAAAACAGGTAGCTTTGGAAAACAATACCGGTATTCTGGATACGGGAATGCATCATTTATCCTTAATATCGGATTACTACCGGAATGAAACCCGCACCTTTTCCATTGAACAAGCACAGACAACAACCCTGGTTGTCCAGCTAAGAGACATTACCCCTACCCTGCAATTCAGTGTTCCTGTGGGAACAGAAATTTTTCTGGATGAAAACCCGGTATCTAACATAGACACTCCATTTTTGATTACCCAAGGAGAACATATTATCAGATTTATTGTCGGTGGATATGAAGTGGTACAAAAACTTCAGGCGGTCAACGGGCGGTCATATATTGCTAATTTATCAATTGATATTGATATTACAGAATCAGAATAAAAAAGACTAAAGATTTTTGAGATTAAACCGATAATATAGTATCGGGCACACAGATCCCCTCCCACCCATTGTGAGCCCGAATGCCTGATGGCATAGCCGGCTTTTTTGCCGGCTTTTTTTATTCCCTCAAAAAGAAGTTCCTGATAAAAAGATTTAAGTTAACTGCTCAAAAGAATATTTAAGCAGATTTAAAAAACGAATTTTTATAATATCACGTAATACCTCAGACACCGGCACGCTGCCGTTTTGTTCCCGGTTAACAGATTCTGTAAAAATTCTTGACGCAGCTTCCAACATATTCTGAATATCTTTATCAGACAGCGGTAGTTTTGTACCTGCAAACATATTTTCTAAATCCCTGCTTCTAAACCGTACTGCCCCGCAAAACGCAATCCGCAATACAGATAGTAATCCTTTTTGAGTACTTGCAAGAAATGTATACGAAGCAGATGATTCATCTATAGCATAAACCGGGCCGACCCGTCTGAAAACAGCAACATCCCATTCATCTAGTGGCACCCGGATTCTGGTCAACATGAATCCGGGCGGTACCTGATCAAACTGGCTCATAGAAAGAATTTTAGCTTCTGTCTGACTTTTTAGTTCCAGCCGGGCATCCAAAGCCAAAAGCGGAGCAAACAAAGTCCGCTTAATTCCAGCAGCGCAAATATTTCCTCCAACAGTTGCCACATTTCTGACGGAAGGGATGGCAGTCTGGCTCAATGCTTCAAAAAAAACAGAAGGTAATCGGTTATGTCCTAATTCCAACAACTGGGACAATGTAACAGCCGAACCAAATTCCACATACCGTTCCCTTCTATCAATGATTTTAAAATCATTGATATTCCGGATAAACAAAACAATGTCAGGCAATGAATTATCAAGGGTTCCAGCCCCGCATATACGCAAACCAGATGTTGTTTTTAGCTGATACAAAACATCTGCCATGTTTTTTGCAAAGTAAACTGTACTATTTTTTTTCATACAATCTGCTCCTGCTCCCGGTATTTTCTGCCCGATAACACACAGCTGCCGCTGTATAAATTCCCTGAACCAGTTGATCTGTTTCAGTACAACTACAGGTGAAATGTTTTACTGTTTCATAAATTAACTGCCGGTCAGGACGCTGATATGTCTGAATTAAATCATAAGCGGCAAATATTTTCCCTGCATTACAATAACCACATAATTTAATATCTACCTTATTAAAACTATCCATAATAATACGATACATCTCGGTTAAAGAAAAATATTCCAGTGTAACTACTTCTGAATCCCGAACAGCTGCGGCGGGAACGATACACGAAGGAATCGGTTTCCCATCCAGCAATACGGAACAAGAACCACACCGCCCCGATCCGCAACCTGATTTTACGGAACACAAATGTTCCCGGCGCAGTGCATCAATCAGCTTTTCAGCAGGATCCACTTCAAGTATTTTTTGTTCCCCATTCAAAATCAACGGTATTTTCATTTTTTATCTCCAGCATCATCATATTTTCCATCAAATATACCGGCCTGCAAAACAGGTTGCGCAATCAAATCTTGGGGAATAGGGACAGTTCCAATCCTGCACCCGAAAGCCTGGGCAACAGCAGTACAAAAAGCAGCAGGAATCAATGTGTGAACTAATCCTCCTATTTGTTTCGGCTCCTGTGTACTGTGAATGAATTGGACAGATATATGGGCCGCCTCCAAAAAATCACCGTCAACCAAAGATCCCATAACTTCCCGGACCGCAGACTTTAATGACGCAACTGCCTGCGTTTTTGCCAGAATTTCACCACCGTCAATAGCCAACCACACACCTCTGATTTGAATCCGGAATGTACAGGGCTCCAGTTCTACTTCAACAACAGCAGCACCTGTTGCAGTACTGTAAAAAGGTTCACCCTGGAACGTTTCTGAATCCCATAATTTTTTCTGTTGCCGGGTAATTCCTCTGGAAATACTAATAGGTAGTGGATGCCGGAACCGTTGCCGCTGGATAGCAGTACAACATTTACGTAACAATTGCGTCATAACACCTATATTACCAAAAAATCCAGCCGGATATTTTGGTTCTGACGCAGCATCAAAATTGCTGTCAACAAAAACATTCTCCGGCGCAACATCAAGAATAGAAGATACTAACCGTACCCAGATATTCCGTACTGCAGCTGACGGTGGATAAGAATGAATAACAACAGAACCATCCATTTCCATTGTAACTTTAATACTTAAATTAGACGCATATTGTTCTGTTCCCATATATCCGCATCCTTCAAAGGCTGCACTCAGTCCGGCACCCCGGATCGGAACAGAAAAAGACAGGGATGCAACTCCGCCCGTTCCGCTCCGATCCAACCGGTATGCGGCATATTTCCGCAAAAAGCTGCTCATTTCTGTCACAGTACGGATAACTGAGGGAACCGAATCTAAATGAAAATTGAACGGACCTGTTTTTTCCTTATCGTAATTTTTAAGCCGTACCTCATCAGGAAGCATTCCGGTTTGCAACGCAATCTGCTGCATATGATTTTCTACTGCAAAAAAAGCTTGGCTTTCTATCTGCTGCAGATGTACAGATACCGGAGGATTTTGGGAACGGATTGCAAATGCTTCTATTTTATAGACTGAGGGACAATATAATCCGGCAACAGAAATGACCAGCCGGTCAATAATATCCTGAACAAAAGGATTATAAATACCTGTATCAGCAACTACCGATACAATAAGGGATGTGATTTTTCCGGTAGAATCAACAGCTGTCCGGTGGTTTACGGCAATTGGAACTCCGCGTTCTGTATAAGAATTTTGTTCTTCCCGGGAAAATACCAGTTTGACCGGTTTACCGCATAAAACAGCTGCAAGGGAAACCTGCGCCAGCACAATGACCGAATACCAGTTATTTGAAGTACTGTTACCAGCCGATAATGTTTTTTTTATTTCAACATGATCAGTATCAATTGCCAAAACTTCCGCAACGGTTTTACGAACCTGGCTGAACCACTGTACGGGAGCATAAACTGACAACATATGTTGTTTATATACAGCAACACCTCCTGTTGGTTCATTGTGAATAGCACAATTTAAGACAGATGAGTAGTTTCCCTCTACCTGCAAATCCGATTCCGCAAAAATAAGCTCAGCATCTCCACCACCGGTAATAATGCGATGAGCGAGAATATCTTCTGACTCAAAAACAGACATGGAATCGTCAGTGCCGGAAAAATCAAGGTTAAGCTCAGGATTCACTATCCGGCTGGAATCTACAGCCGGATCTTCCCCGGAGGAAACTGTACCTGAGTCGGCAAGATCGGAATCGGTACTATCGTATCCACTGGTTTCATCCCCTCCGTCCGTATTTTCCTGTTCTTCATCAACTACTATTACAGCAGCATCCGGAGCAGGTAACAGACCATCTACATCAACCGGAATTACCCTGATTGCCACATCTGACAGCAACTGTTCCAGTCGCCATTTATCCGGTCCCACCAGGATACCCACAGGTTCCCCTAAATAAGAGATAGTGTCCGTTGCAAATACCGGTATTTCAGTTTTTAAAACATGGACGCTCTTTGCTCCGGGAATATCCTGGGCAGTAAACAAAAAATACCCGTCCGGTAGACAGGGATGGGTTATTGATTTAATAAATCCACGGGCAACCGGACTCCGAACGATAACTGCATACAACATTCCGTCCATCTCAAGATCGGTATAGAACGACGTAGCGAAATCAACCAGCCGGTGGGATGATGATGATTTTCGTTTAGCACACATAATATTTTTTCCCAGTGCGGATAACCGTATCAATCACCCGATGTATCATCTGATCTGTCATACCCGGCCAAAACGGCAGTG
>CALXOI010000097.1 GCA_944389965.1 uncultured Treponema sp. | reverse complement strand
GGCATAGCTTTAATTTTTAATGCTTTACCCCCTGGCATTGTCCCGGGGATTTTTTTTGCAACTTGATTAAAAAAAGTACTGACAATAATATAAATACCTGATACTATATAAACATCTTAAGGCAGGGAGGTGGAAATGAAGCCAAATATAACGGACTGGATTATTGCGGTGTGCACAGTCATTACCACAATCGCAATAATCATTGAGCTGTTCTAACAACACAGTCCGGGCGGGTGTGACAGCACCCGCCTCCATACTAGTTTTTTTCTTTAAGGAGGTCAATATGAAAAAAACATTTATTTATGCGGCTGTTTTTATTATGGCGGTTGCAGTGTTTTTAATTGTCAGAGGTATTGTATGAGTGATGGAAACAACGGTACCGGCTGGGGTGGTGCCCGTGCCGGTGCAGGCAAGAAAAAAGGCTCTGCCGGCAACCCTGGTTCCGGTAGAAAACCCACCGGTTTAAAAAGGGTGTCGTTCTGTGTCAGTTGCCAGCCTGAAGAATTACAGCAGATAAAGGAGCTTGCTGCAGAGGCAGGGAAAAATGTGAGCCGATTTCTTCTTGACGCAGTGTTAAAAGACTGAAAATAATTTTGCCGTATCAAACCTACGCCCGGGCATTGTCCCGGGGATTTTTTTTTGTGCTAGATTTTTTCCGGAGGTTTTATATGGCAAAAAAGAAAAAGCCACCTGTTACAGTGGCTGCAGTTCTGGCAGTTGTCCTTGTGGTTCTGCAAATCATCAAACAACTGCTAGAAATCATCTTAAGACTGGTTGAATAAACCAGCCGGGTAGCCGAGAGGCTACCCTTAAAATAATACAGATAAATAAAGGAGTTGTCAAATGGAACATAGATTTTTAAGGGTTATAATCGTTCTGCTGTCCGTTGCAATTTTTTTGACAACGGTGGACATTGCAATCAGCGTATACAGGCTGGTGAGTCTATGACGGCAGAATCATCAAGCAAAGAGAAGCCTTCATATTCCGGCTATGGCTACCACGGCGGTGGCAGAAAACCCACCGGTTTAAAGAGGGTTTCGTTCTGTGTAAGCTGTCAGCCTGAAGAATTACAACAGATAAAGGAACTTGCAGCAGAGGCCGGGAAAAATGTGAGCCGATTTCTTCTTGACGCAGTGTTAAAAGACTGAAAATAATTTTGCCGTATCAAACCTACCCCCGGTTTTTTTGCCAAAAGCAGGAGCCGGTATGTGATTACCGATGAAAAAGGTACGGTTCTTGATATAGTCAAGGGTAAAAAAAACAGCGTAGTATTTTCCGAAAGGACTATAAATCAGATTGCAAAAAACAAAAAAACTGCTCTGATTTTATACCACAACCACCCTGGCGGAAATTCATTTTCACAAAGCGATATAAGCGTTCTATTAACAAATCCTGAAATAAAGGAAATGGTTGCAGTGGGACATAACGGCAGGGTTTATTCCCTTAAAATCGGGAAAGGAAAAAGACCTACAGTGGAGGCCTTTTTACCTATGTACAAAAATTTTTATAACAAATATAAAAACCAAGGGGACAAAACAGTAAAAATGATTGCAGAAAAATACAACTGGACTTATACTATTGGTGGAGGTAAGAAATGAATATTCCTGGCAGGCCTTTTACAGGGCATTATGATGACATTGAAAATCATGAATGGATAGCAAGAAATGGCTTTGGTGAAAGATATATTGATCTTAATACAACAGAACACCTTACCGAACTGGAGCGTAAAGAACTTGACATTTTAGCGTGTGGGACGGAAGAAGAATACCTTACTTTCCTTAGAGAACATGGAGATAAAAAAAAGTCTTAACGAAAACCTGGCTGTAATTTGACCCGCCTTTGCCGGCGGGCTTTTTTTTGCCAAACGCAAGGGACGGTATGTGCTTACCGATGAAAAAGGCACGGTTCTTGATATAGTCAAGGTGGAAAATGATAGAGTTGCTTTTTCCGAAAGGACTATAAACCGGATTGCAAACAACAAAAACCCTGCCAACTGATCCGATTGCGGTAAATGCTGCCGCCGCTCTTTTTGTCAAAAGTCTTTTAATCGGGATTGACAGTGCCGCATCAGGCAACCGGTTTGCTGATGGGGAGGTTGTAGACATTGCGGAACTGCCTTTTGAAGAAGCCGTCCTTTATTTGAAAAAGAAAGAGGTTTTGCCTGCTGCCGAATATTACAAACTTTCCGACAAAGCCCGGTTCAGGGCGTTTGCGGTGAGCCGGCTTGCCGACGGGGATATGGTGGAAAGGGTTAAGAATTTGCTTGCCCAAAACCTGGAAGACGGAAGCGGACTGAAAAGATTTCTCGAAAAAACTGACACTGAAATAATGAACGGATTGGGACTGGGCGGCAACGGCGGCGGATGGTACTGGGAAAATGTGTACCGGACAAATGTACAGACGGCATACAACACGGGCCGTGCCCTGGGCTTTGAGGCTGTAAAACCTGTTGCCCTGGAACTGGTGGGTATCGGGGATATGAGGCAGACGGATATTTGCCGGAGCCTTACACAGCCTCCAGTCCGCAGGTTGTATTCCGATCCGTTTTGGAAAACACACTGGCCGCCTTTCCATTTCGGATGCCGTACCACCGTCCGGGCGATTTACGACCCCGGCGAACTGGAAGAAAAACCTGTAACGGCAGAACTTCCGGAAGAAAAGCCAGCCCGGGGATTCGGCACTTATCCTGTAACAAACGGGAACTGGTGGCGTGAACTTTCCTCTATGAGTAAACGGGCCAAAAAGTACGGCATACAAAAAGAGATTGAGACGGCGAAGAAGTTGCTGGTGGAGGAAATTGAAAAAGGGTTTACAACAGGGCGCAGTGTCGGAGCCATGGCACAGCGTTTTTATGTGGATACAGGAATTCCGGTAAAAGCTGACGAGGTTTTCCCCTGGCATATCAAAGAGGGGACAACAGTGACCGGAGTAAAAGTAATTGCAGATGGAGAAAAGATCAGGGACATAAACCGCCTGAGGAACACATACAAACTGCAAAATGGAAAGTTGACAGATACAAAGGATTGGTTTAAAGTTAGAGGTACAGGGATAATTGAAAACGATGAAACCGGTCAGACCCAAAAGGTGGAGTTGCACTGGTATTTTTGCAGAAACATAGGCAAAGTAGAGTTTAAGCGAAAGAGGATATTACAGTGAAGGCGATTTGTTTGCATGCAATAAACATTGACTTGGTAGAGGGAGCCGAATACGAGGTTGTCGGAATAGAGGGAGAAGACTTAAGAGTGATAGACGACAGCGGCGAAGATTACCTTTACGGAAAAAGCGTTTTCAGGATTATTCCTGAAGAAACTGAACCAGAACAAAAAGATAAAAAAAAGCCATAAAGATTTATGTCTTGATGTTGCATGAAAAGAGTTATTCCACGCTCGCCTTTACCGGCGGGCTTTTTTTTGCCAAAAGCAGGAGCCGGTGTGCTGCAAAAAACGCCGTTTTTGGCAAATTTCACCGGTGAAAAAATAAAAAAAAACAAAAAACGGGTCTTTTTACGTTAAAGCACAAAAACAACGCTTATTTTCAAGTTTTTAAATTTCGACTGTCTGCATAGAGTCGGCTCTGATTTTTATTTCCGGTCTATAAATTTTTCTGGAGGTCTGCCATGAAAATTTATATTGCAGGTAAAATTACCGGAGACAAAAACTACAAAGAAAAATTTGATACGGTTGAAAAATTACTTGCATCCAAGGGACACAGTGTTATGAATCCAGCTTAGCTTGGGAATTATTATAGGTTTGTTCAAAAATATTAAATATAGCAGAATAATTATTGATACTTAATACTTTTGAACCAGTTCTGCTTTACGGCAGAACTGTTTTTTTTACAGGATATGATAACATTTTACACGGTAAATCCTACACGGTGCCGTGTTCCTGTAACCGGTCCGGCAGGGGCGGCAGGAAAATTTATAATACAATTATGGAATCAGCCGGATCTGCCGGTGGATAAAACCCCGCCGGTGTACTGTTTACTGTGCCGGGCAGTCCGCATAAAAAAAAGAAGATTCCCAAACAGGAATCTTCTTTTTTTGAGCCATGAAGGGTTCGAACCTTCGACCCACAGATTAAGAGTCTGTTGCTCTACCAGCTGAGCTAATGGCCCGGAAAGCAGGTTGTGCGTCCGACACGGTTCGAACGTGCGACCTACGGATTCGAAGTCCGTTGCTCTATCCAGCTGAGCTACGGACGCATTCCCGGCAGAACCGGAATAGGGTGCCTGGTGGGTTTCGAACCCACGACAACCAGATCCACAATCTGGTGCTCTACCCCTGAACTACAGGCACCACGCAACTGATAGAACATATCATAACAAAAAACAGAAGATTGTGTCAAGCGATGTTCCGCAGCAAACGTTGCCTGTTGCGGTGATACAGTCTGCTCAACCGGCAGGCAGCAGGTCTGGTATTCACCTGATTACCGCTGCCTGCATTATCTTTCATCGCCTTACTGCATCTGATTGACGGCACTGACAACAGCCGCTATACCGGCCCGCCCGATGTTGCTGCTTTTTCCGCAGCCCCAGAATTTCCGTCCGTCTTCCATGGTTATTTCGATGTATGCCATGGCATCGGTGTCCGAACCGGTGCCGACGCTGTGTTCATGGAATGCGCTGATTGAAAAGACCGGAACTGGTGTGTCCCGGAGGGCTGCGACAAAGGCATCCAGCGGACCGTTGCCCTGTGCACCGATGGAATAGGTTTTTCCCTGCCATTCGATTGATGCCCGGCACATAACCTGAGCTGCGGAAGACGATGCTTCCAGATGGGTTTCTGCTAGATCAAGTATTTTAAGCGGTGTCGTTTTGGTAAGCCATTGTTTGGCAAACAAGTCGTAAATTTCTGCCGGAGTTACTTCCCGTTGCAGCGTATCTGCCGCTGCGGTAATAACCGCGCCCACTGCCGGATGCATTGCTTTCGGCAGGAAGATACCGTAATCCTGCTCCAGAATCCATGCGGAACCACCTTTGCCGCTCTGGCTGTTGATTCTGATGATTTCTTCATATTCCCGTCCCACATCATGGGGGTCAATGGGCAGGTAGGGAACATCCCACACCGCATCAGCAGGCATTTTTGCCCGGGCTGCCATGCCTTTGCGGATAGCATCCTGATGGGAACCGGAAAACGCGGTGAACACCAGTTCCCCTGCATAGGGATGCCGGGGATGGATAGGCATCCCGGTCAGTTCCATGTACATATTGGCAGTGTCGCTGATATGGGAAAAATCCAGTCCCGGATCAACACCCTGCGTGTACATATTCAGGGCAACGGTTACAATGTCCAGGTTTCCGGTACGCTCTCCGTTACCGAACAAAGTTCCTTCTACCCGGTCTGCACCGGCAAGCAGTGCCAGTTCACAGCTGGCAACACCTTCACCCCGGTCATTGTGGTTGTGCAGGCTGATAATAACAGAATCCCGGTCAGTAATATGGGTTGCAAAGTATTCAATCTGGTCTGCATGGATATTCGGTGTCGCACATTCAACTGTCGTGGGCAGGTTCAGGATGATTTTCCGGTCTTTTGAAGCACCCCATTCTTTTTTGACTGCTTCACAAATTTCGACAGCAAATTCAATTTCCGTATTTGAAAAACTTTCCGGTGAATATTCCAGTTGAATTTCCGTTCCTTCTGCCATCGGCAGGCATGATTTCACGCATCGGACACCGTCCAGGGCAATTTGTATGATTTCCTCTTTTGATTTGTTGAACGTATATTTCCGCTGGGCAGGGGAAGTGGAATTGTAAATATGGAATATTGCCCGGCGGGCACCTTTCAGGCATTCAAAAGTCTTTATTACCAGGTGTTCCCGTGCCTGGCACAATACCTGTATAGTAACATCTTCCGGGATACGGTCTTCTTCTATCAGACGCCGCAGAAAATCGTATTCTGTCTGGGAAGCGCTGGGAAAACCTACTTCAATTTCTTTGAACCCCACTTTAACCAGCAGGTCAAAAAATGCGAGCTTTTGTTCCACTCCCATGGGTACAGCCAGCGCCTGGTTGCCGTCCCGTAAATCCACTGAACACCATACCGGCGGTCGGGTAATTTCGTTATCCGGCCAGGTGCGGTTTGTAATCGGGATTTTTCCGAATGGTTTGTACTTGCGTGCGTTTGTCATATATCCTCCAAAATGAATGCAAATAAAAAAAGACCCGCTGCCAAAAGCAGCGGGTCTGTATTATCATACGCAGGTTATGCTTATACAGCTCCGGAATTCTGCCGGCAAAAACGGGAAGAAAATACTGTTAGTAGTAGCTTTTGTGCAGTATAAGTCATGGATTTACTATAAAAAAGTTTTTTTTATTTGTCAAGGGTTGTTTTAATGCTTCCTTGATACAGATGCGGGTTTTACCGTATACTGCTGGATATGCAGACAATTCATTCAGAACTGAAAAAAGGTTCAACATACCGTCAATTTGAAGTATTGGATGTCCGTCCCATTGATGATTATTCCGCGGAAGGAATATGGCTGCGTCATAAGACCACCGGGCTGGAAGTATTCCATATGTATTGTGCTGATGAAGAAAACCTTTTTGCATTTGCCTTTAAAACCCCGCCGGCTGATTCCACCGGTGTGGCCCACATTATGGAACATTCTGTTCTTTGCGGTTCCCGGTTATATCCTCTGAAAGACCCGTTTATCAGGATGGCAAACCAGAGTATTAAAACATTTTTGAATGCAATGACTTTTTCTGACAAAACGGTATATCCGGCGGCGTCTGTATCCCGCACCGATTATTTTAACCTGATGTCTGTGTACGGGGATGCCGTTTTTTTTCCAAAGCTGCAGGAACTTATTTTTGCCCAGGAAGGCCACCGACTGGAACTTGATGACCAGGGGCGGCCGGTAATTCAAGGCGTTGTGTACAATGAAATGAAAGGTTGCTATTCCAGTTTTGAAAATATAGCAGGGGATTGGGCGGTACGGAGCCTTTTGCCGGGGACAATATACGACGTGGATTCCGGCGGTGATCCGGTTGAAATTCCCCGGCTTACTTACGGACAGTTTTGTGCCTTCCACCGGACATACTATGCCCCGTCAAACTGCAAAGTATTTTTATACGGTAATATTGAAACAACCGCCCAACTTGATTTTATTCAGGAAAAATTTCTGGATGCCTTTGACCCGTCCGTTACGCCGGAATCTGCCGCTATACCAGGGCTGTCCAGCAAGCAAACACCGGGCGAAGTCCGGGTATCCGGGAAGCAGACCGCTGTCCCGGCGGAACCGGACTCAATGCCGGGTGCGTACCGTATGCCGTTATTACCGGAAGCCCCGGAACCTTTTGCGCAGCCGGTCGTGCTGGAAAAACCCGCCCCTGCAGCGGATTCCGGCAACCGGGGATGTACCGTCACAATGAGTTGGCTTATCGGGGATTCTTCTGACCCGGAACAATATATGGAAGCGGTTCTGCTGGCAGAAATTCTGACGGGACACGATGGTTCCCCCTTGTTAAAAGCGTTGCTTGACTGCGGACTTGGAGAAGATGTAGCGCCCAACTGCGGGGTTGACGGAGAAATGCACTGGGTGATGCTGACTGCCGGATTGCGGGGTGTGCAGCGGGAAAATGCAATCCGGGTGGAAAAGGTTATCCTTTCAACCTTGGAGCGTATCTGCCGGGAAGGTTTGTCACCGGATGACATAACCGCTGCCGTCCAATCGGTGGATTTTTCCCAGCGGGAAATACGGCGGGTTCACGGACCGTTTTCGCTGGTGCTCATGCGCCGGTGTCTTAGGGGATGGCTGTACGGCAGGACTCCGTTCCATACGGTGTCTTCCCGAAGTGCTTTTGATCGGATAAAAGATCGGATTATTTCTGATTCAGAATATGTATATACAATAATCCGGCGGTACCTGTTGGATAATAACCACCGGTCTCTGGTTACCGTGTATCCCGATGAACAGTACCAACTCCGGCGTGAAGCAGCTGAACGGGAATTGGCTGCCCGCCTGCTTAATGAAACTTCAGCAGAGCAGGTCCGGCTCCGGCAGGAGGAACTGCGCAGGTTCCAACAGACGGAAGAGCCGGAAGACATTGTCCGGCTACTGCCCCATCTGAAACCGGCGGATTTATCGGTTGCTGTTGACCGGATTGAAACCCGACGGTGTGAACTGCCGGGAGGTATTCCGTTCTTTTATAATGAGGAACCGACAAACGGTATTGTATATTTTGATGTGTGTATTCCTGTTGATAGTCTGGCTCCGGAAGATTATTTACTGTTGCCCCTGTATGCAACAGTGCTGACAAACTGCGGTTTTGCCGGTACCGGCTGGGCGCAGACGGCATCCCGTATTGCACTGAATACCGGAGGTTTCGGTGCTGGCTTATTCACTTCATCCATGATGAACGGGAATGTGGGACAGGTGCCGGACAAAGATCCGGTTGCAGGCCGGGACTGGATTTTCATCAAGATGAAATTTCTGAATGAGCAGCTTCCGGGAGCTTTGTC
>CALXOI010000096.1 GCA_944389965.1 uncultured Treponema sp. | reverse complement strand
CTGTCGGTGGTATGAGGGATGAAGCGGAGATAAAAGGGCATCGCCGTACCTATATCGGTGCAATGCCCGGAAAAATCATACAAGGGCTGAAAATTGTAAAAAGCAGGGCTCCGGTTTTCTTAATTGATGAAGTGGATAAACTCGCATCCAGTTATCAGGGTGATCCTGCCAGTGCCTTGCTGGAAGTTCTTGATCCTGAGCAAAATATTTCGTTCCGGGACAATTATCTGGATTTACCTTTTGATGTATCGGATATTTTCTTTATTCTGACGGCGAATTCTTTGGATACTATACCGGAACCGCTGCTCGACCGGGCTGAAATTATTACTTTGTCCGGATACATTGATCAGGAAAAAATGGAAATTGCCAAAAAATATCTGATTCCAAAAACACTGAAAAAGAATGGAATGAAAAAAGGACAGATAAAATTTGACAAAGACTCCTTGACGTTAATTGCCCAGTCCTATGCCCGGGAATCAGGAGTGCGTAATTTTGAAAAATGCATTGATAAAATTGTCCGCAAAATAGCTATGGAACTGGTTACGTCACCGGAAGTTCTTGAGGCGGAAGCTGAAGTAAAAAAACTCCGGTCTGTAGCAGATGATACAGCGGGGGCAGAAACAGCTGATTCTGTAGTAGCTGCCGGCTCTGATTCTGCCGGTACGGACAGTAATAGAAAAACTGATTCCGGTAAAACAAAAACGGAATCACCGGAAAGAGCTGCTATGGCACCGGGTTCTGACAAACCGGAACAGGATTTTGCATCTGAAAAAATACGGGCTGCCGCTGTTGCCGCAGCAGAAAAACAGCTGAAAACGGTACTTGGAAAAACATTTGTTGTAGATGTTTCTGCTGCAAAAAAATATCTTGGTACACCGGTATTTGATGAATCTGAAATCAAGAAAGCTGACAGACCAGGTACTGCAGTGGGGCTTGCATGGACCAGTATGGGTGGGGATACCTTGTTGATAGAAACGGCAGCGGTTCCCGGTAAAGAAGGTGTTACGCTTACCGGTCAGTTGGGAGACGTGATGAAAGAGTCTGCAACGATTGCTTTGAGCTGGGTACGCCAGTATGCAGCGGAGCATAATATTAAGGACAGCAGTTGGTTTGATAAATATACGGTGCATATTCATGTGCCAGAGGGAGCTACCCCGAAAGACGGGCCTTCTGCCGGCATTACGTTGACAACAGCTCTTATATCTTTGCTTACGGAAAAAACAATCCGACCCCATTTAGCTATGACTGGAGAATTGTCTCTTACGGGTCAAGTACTGCCGATTGGCGGGCTCCGGGAAAAAACTGTTGCAGCCAAACGGAATAAAATCAAGCATATTATTATTCCACAGGCTAATGTCCGGGATTTAGATGATATTCCTGAAATCGTAAAAAAAGGTATTACTTTTCATCCGGTGTCTCGGATTGAGCAGGTGCTGGAAATATCCTTTTAGCTGTATGGGGAATGAATCCCGGAGTGCATAAAATTGTGCTCCGGGATTTTTTTATTGCCAGGCGGGAGTCAGTAACGTTACATACTGCATATATTTATTGAATGAATCTTCATAAATATTCTTTTTATTGCTGTCAGGAAAAGTTGTCTTTGTTTCATCAATAAGTATATGGTCTGATGTAAGTCGTTGCATGGTTTCACAGGGAGTTTGACCAGGGTTGAGGCACCATAAGGCTTGGAGTGCTGCACCCATGGCAGCGGATTCTTCCTGTACAGGTATTTTTACCGGAAGTTGCATAATATCTGCAGTGATTTGTCTCCATAGTCTGCTTTTCCCGCCTCCTCCAGTGAGTCTGATTTCTGTTGTGTGGAATCCCTGCCGGGCAAACAGTGTTGTTCCTGTTTTCATGCTGTATACTGAAGCTTCCATTGCTGCCCGTGCAATATTCTGCCGGGTATTATTAGTAGTGGTAATTCCGCAAATTCCAGCTTGTCCACGGGGTAAATTCGGAGTTCGTTCACCGTTAAAGAAGGGAAGAAAGATAATTCCGTCTGCTCCTGGATTTGCTTGGGCTGCAATGTTGTCAAAATCCTGTACCGCAAGCCGGAATAATTTCCGTGTCTGTTCCGTGGCAACAGTGCAGTTCATGGTACACAACAAGGGCAGATATCCACCGGTGGAATCATTAAATCCAGACAAACCGTGTTCTGGATCAGAAACCGGAACATTACTGTAACCAAACAGTGTTCCGGATGTACCCATGCTCATAGTCAGACAGCCATGGTTGACTGTTCCAGTACCAATTGCACTCATCATATTATCTCCACCACCGGTGGATACGGGAATACCTTCCGGTATTTTATACAGTGCAGCAGCTTGCGGTGAAACAAATCCGCAGGGTTCCCAAGATTTTTTTATCTGTGGCAAAAGATTATACAAGTTTTTA
The DNA here is from genome assembly GCA_944389965.1 of uncultured Treponema sp. Lineage (GTDB taxonomy): Bacteria > Spirochaetota > Spirochaetia > Treponematales > Treponemataceae > Treponema_F. Next base: position 6,212 of record CALXOI010000096.1, on the reverse strand, counting down.
TCAATTATATCACAAATTTTTTTTGACCATGTACGTGTGATACCATTGAACAACGCTGTTCCGGATGCATCCCCGCATTCTGCCGAATATTCTCCACATAATAGGAAATTCAAATAATTATGAGGCAACATTATATAGCGAAGTTTCCTATAAGCTTCGGGAAAATGCCGCTTTAGCCACAAAATTTTAGGCGCGGTGAATCCCGGCAGCATACAGTTTTGAACTTCTTTAATAACAGCCGGAGTACCTCCGGCTGCTTCTGTGATGAACCGGCATTCTTCTGTTGTTGATGTGTCATTCCATAGTTTGACATTATACAGTGCATTTCCCTGTTCATCGAGGGGCACGAACCCATGTTGATGTCCGGAAATACCTATAGCGGCGATGCTGGCGCGCTGCTCATCAGAAAAAGCATGGAAACAACCAAGTAAAGCAATCTGATACCATTCAATTTTTTGTTCCCGGGTTCCGTCATTACCTGTGATGATATCCATAGGAATCCGATGAGCTGCAACAATACATTTTATCTCCCAATCGTAGAGCATAATTTTAATACTCTGGGTTCCCATGTCAATTCCAGCAACAGTCCGCATTGTGTACCTCCGGTTTATGGATCTTATGCAAAGGGATTTTCATCTTTGTACAGCATTCCTTTCGGTTGATTGAAAGAAATATCCTGCACACCGAGGTAGTTAAAAATAGTAAACAAAGCTTTTCCCGCTGCACCGAATGCCACCGCTCCGTGATGAGGATACCGTTTTGAAATCAAAACATGACGGTAAAACCGCCCCATCTCCGGAATTGCAAAAATACCGATTCCGCCAAAGGAATTGGTTGCTACCGGTAGAATTTCTCCTTCAGCGATGTACGCCTGTAATGTTGTGTCTGCATTTCCATGGAGCCGGAAAAATGTTATTTTGCCCGGGACAATATCTCCTTCCAATGTACCACGGGTAAAGTCAGGTGTTCCCCCATTTTCAAGGAGGCGGTTTTGGATGAGCTGATATTTTACCGCACCGGCTTTCAGATGGCAGAACGGGGTGTTACCGCAGTGGAATCCCATAAATGTATCATGCAGTGTATAAGGGAATTTACCGTGTATGTCCTTGTCGTACATATCCTGCGGAACGGAATTATTAATATCCAGAAGCGTTACTGGTTCTCCTGTAACACAGGTACCAATATATTCTGATAAGGCTCCGTAAATATCTACTTCACAGGCAACAGGAATACCTTTTGCTGCCAGCCGGCTGTTTACATAGCAGGGCTCAAAGCCAAATTCCTGTGGAAAAGCCGGCCAGCATTTGTTCGCAAAAACGACATAATTTCGGGAACCTTTGTTTTGTTCCGCCCAGTCCAGCAAAGTTAATTCAAACTGCGCTAATTTTGGTAAAATATCAGGATATTGGTTTCCGGAGATTCCCAATTCCTGTTCCATTTCTTCTACAACACTTTTTATTCTGGAATCCGATTCATGACAGCGGTATGCAGTCAAAAGATCCAGTTCTGAATTTTCCTGGATTTCAATTCCTAAATCATACAAGGGTTTGATAGGAGCGTTGCAAGCGAAAAAATCCTGGGGACGGGGACCGAATGTTATTATTTTCAGAGAAGCTAAACCAATTAAAGCCCGTGCTACCGGTATAAAATCTGTAACCATTCTGGCGATTTCTGTGGCTGTACCTACCGGATATTCTGGAATTACTGCTTTTAATTTTCTAAGACCAAGATTATAGGAACAGTTGAGCATACCACAATAGGCATCTCCACGACCGTTGATGAGATCATTGCCGGTTTCTTCCGCTGCGGCCGCATACATTACCGGTCCTTTAAAACAGGCTGCAATCAGCGTTTCCGGCGTTTCCGGTCCGAAATTCCCCAAAAAAACAACAAGCGCATTGCAGCCGGCTTGTTCCGCTTCCCGGACAGCAGCCTGCATATCTTTTTCATTTTCTACGGTTGTTTTAACTTCATAAATTTCATATCCATCGGCTGCAATAGCTGCAGCCACCGCAGATCTCCGTTTCTGTGACAATGTGATGACAAAGCAGTCACGGGAAACGGCAATAAGTCCAAGTTTTACATTTGGGATGTTATTCATACTATTACCTCTGTAAAAAATATATATTATTCAGTTAATACTGAATTTACACCGATAAGTTTGTTCCATACAATCCGATTGCGGCGCCTTGACCCGCCTCTTTGGATTCAGGATGGGCAATAAGCCACTTGTTTACAGCCCATAAAAGCCTGTCTTCTTCAGTTTGCACGGAAATATCCGGTTTGTCCATATTTGTACCGGCCGGCAACATAATGATTACTCTAAAGTTGCCGGCATCTGCTCCAAGTGTTTTTTATAGCCGGAAAATCTCGTATTGCAGTAATCAGTCGTGCCGGGGAGAGCCCCCAGTCTGAAGCTGCGTACCGGGAAGCAGCAGCGTGAACCAGAGAAGCAGTAATGGCTGCATCCAGTGGTTTGTATCCTTGTGCCAGCAGTCCGCAGATGAGTCCCGCCAGAACATCGCCGCTGCCGCCTCTTGCCAGGTTTGGCGCACCCAATGGATTTACATACAGCATGGTTTCAGCTCCCGGTTCAGGACAAAATCCGATTACCGGAAAAGTTCCTTTTGCAACCAGCACAATTCCTGGATATGTCTCACAGAAGCATTGTACGGCAGCTAATCTTTTGCGAGGCTCCTGTATTTGGTATACCGGCTTCTGTATGTGCATAGTGTGTTCATATAATGCGGCCAACTCTTTTGGATGGGGTGTCAATACCAGCCGTTTTTTTGCGGTACGCAACAGTTCCGGCAGCCGGTTCCAACTTAAAAAATCTGCATCAAGCACTGCGGTGAGCTCTGTCCGTGAATGTAATATACCGGCGATACGTGTAAATATTTCGTCACTGGTACAACCGGCAGACTGGAGTCCCATACCTGCTGCAATCGCGGTACAGTTTTCCGGTAAAATATCAGAAACCATCAGTTCCGGGGGAATCATAAAGTGTTCTGTAGTTCCCGGTTTATTGGTTCCGGTAAAAACCAGCGTGGTCAGACCGGCGCCGAATGCCGCAGCAGCGGTTGCGGCCGTAATACCGGCTCCTGGTTTTCCTCCGCAGAATATTGCTGCATGCCCGAATACGCCTTTATGTACATTACGGTTGCGCCTGTATGGAAGAATCATATCTGTTTCTTCCAGAAGATATGCGGTTGGTTCAACCGGAACAACCCCGTGCGTGGATGTGCTGTCATTTTCATCCTGTTCAAACAAGTGACGGGGAATACCTAAATCTGAGGTTATAATCTTTCCGGTATAGTCCGCTGCGGTGTCGGTAAACAGGCTTGTTTTTAGCGCCCCCATGCATACCGTTACGTCGGCGGCAACACAGTTATTATGACCGATGGCTGTTTCTGCATAGTTCCGGGTGTTACTGCCGGTGCTTTTTGTTCCGCAACCGTTTCCTGATTTTCCGTTGCTGCATTCTCCACCGGTTGCCGGTTCGCTATCTGCAGTGTCCGGTTCCACTGTGCATCCGGGAACACCCGACGGAACATCACAGGCAACAATAAATGATTTTTCCCCTGCGGGATTTTTTAAGCTGTTCATTCCGGAAATTATTGTTTGTATATTTTCTTCCGGTTCTCCGGTAAAGCCGCTGCCAAACAGACAGTCAACCAAGATCCACGCCGGTTCCAGACACGCACAAAATCTGACGCCGCAGGCGATAGCCCGTTCTTTTTGTTTTCTGCACAGCGGTGTTTTTGCGGGGTTTACTTCATACACAGAAACAGAAAATATTGAATTGCAGCGGGGTTCCTTGCCGGGGAATAATTTTGCACCATGCAGCCTGCGGGCAAGTGTATATCCGTCAGCTCCGTTGCCGCCGCTTCCTGTGACAATCAGTACCGGGACCGTGTTACCGGGAGGTGCCAGCGATTCTATTGCATCCCGGACAGCCTTTTCCAGACCGGCAGCGGCGTTTTCCATCAGTATCTCTTCTGAAAGACAAAAACGGGTTTGTGCTTGTTTATCCAGCATACGGGTATCATGAAATAACTTCTGCATAAGCTACTGCCTGTCTGTTATATTGTGTTCCGGAGTATTTTCAATCATCACCGGTGTTTTCTGTTTCAGTTCTGGAACAGAACCGGGTTCAATCCAAATATGTCCGGCAAAAAATTTGACGATGCCAGTATAGTCCCGAGGAAAATACAGACCGAATGTTATGCAATATAAGAAATTTTTTAGCAATAAAAACCAGAACTCTTGACCAAACCGGAGTTTTGTGCCGAATGTTCCCGCCGGTGTGTTGTTGCTATTCCGGTATAATTTTATCCGGGATATAAAATGCCGGTACGTGTTTAAAATCACGAGGGGACACAGAAGCCCTGAGGTAAAAATTATCAATAAAATTTGCCCTATTAAATATCGTATTGCAGTTCCCGGTGAAATTACAAGTCTGAAATTGATTTCCGGGACGTTTGTTTCTTTTTGCCAGAAAATGTTCAGTATCCACTTCATCTCCAAACAGGAAAATAAAAAAATGATGATAAGCATCATCAAAAGGGAACAGAACACTGTCAGTTTCAGAGAAATTGATATATTGTTGTCAAAAAAATCAATGAGAGAAAAAAGACTAAATATTACCAACAGTGATACGGGTAGAACATAACTGAGAAAAAAATATTTACACAGAGTTCCTGCTGTACCGTTGAATTTGAGCGGGAGCCCATTAATTGCTGTTCCCGAAACCCAGAAATCATTTATTTCTTTTCTATACCGGAGAAAATAAATTCCGAGCGTTATCATCATCTGTATAATTTCGCCAAGGAAGCGGTTAAGATACCGGGTGAATTTTCCGGAAAATGTAAGCCAGTAATTACCAAATGACAGATCAGCAATGACTGATTTGGTAAAAATACAAGAAAGAAAAAACAAATATATAATTATTCCCACATAGGTAAAAAAAATCAGCCGGTTTGCCAATGCATTTTCATTGAAAAATGGTACACAGGAAACAGCCGGAAAAATTGATACACCGATAAAAAAAGGTTTTGCAATAATACCTGCTTTTAATGTAGATGAACCAAAGATTTCCATAGTAAAAATTATATCATAGGGGAATATTACTGTAAACAAAATTCAAATGTGAAAAAAATCTATGAGCAAATGCACGCAAAATCTTAACAGCAACAACTAATTGCAGGGTATTGCTGATCAGAGTTAGCCTGAAAAAGCTAGAAAAGTTATTTTAAATGTGTGTTACCAGAGATTAAAGAGTGTGAAGTGTTTTTTAATTTCCTTATTGGTACGATTTTCGGATTTTTGTTTACCGTTTGTTTTTTCTATAATTTATCACAATTCCGGTAACTGTATTTTGTGGTACTGAAAAATTTATCTTTATCCTGATTCTAACGCGGCACTTTCCAGTTTTGATTTCATAACTGCCGCACCTTTTTTCATACTGCACCCAGCAGGATGCATTTTTTGCAATTTCCGGTTGTTAATAAAGAAAATTCCGCTTTGACACCTCGTCTGGAGGTAAGGCAATACAAATACCGAAGTCTCAACCTCCGTAAATGTATTGCCTGTGGGTTTACAAACAATCCATGGTTTTAACAGCGTATTCTTCCGCCCTTGTTACTCTGGTACGTAACTATTTATGTCTCTTCACTCCAGTGCGGCGAGGATTTCCGCAGCGTTGGTGTCCGGCTTGGCTTTCGGGAACACGTGGGTAACCGTTCCTGTTCCGTCCAGCACAAAGGTACAGCGGACTGTGCCCATAAAGGTTTTGCCGTACTGCTTCTTTTCCTGCCAGGCACCGAAAGATTCTATCACTTTGTGTTCCGGGTCTGAAAGCAAGATAAATGGTAGCGCCTGCTTATCTGCAAACCCCCGGTGGCTTTTTACGCTGTCCTTACTTATACCGATGACGGCGATGTTCCGCTCCCGGTACACCTGGTACGAATCCCGGAAAGCGCAGGCCTGCCGGGTACATCCCGGGGTATTGTCCCTAGGATAAAAATAAACCACAACCTTGGAACCGGCGAAATCCCCAAGGGAAACCGGATTCCCGTCCTGATCCGGCAGTGTGAAAGCCGGCGCTTTGTCTCCAACTGAAAGCATCATATACCCCCATTAAATTATTTTCTGAACCAAAGATATTTCCTAAAGTATATCATATTCCATATAATCAAGTTTGAATTTTTTTT
>CALXOI010000095.1 GCA_944389965.1 uncultured Treponema sp. | reverse complement strand
AATTGTGAGTACCCCATTACCGGCGCATCACACCGGAAAAATCCGCAACGTGAACCATGCCGGTTAATGACGAATTGTAGCAAAATACAGGGTTTATAGCAAGTGGAGGAATTCCGGTAACATAAAGAGACATTTTTTATAGAATAACTGCATACGCAGTTTGTATACAGCGAATATACAAAAAACAGGCATTACTGTACACAGCAACGCCTGTTTTTGGAATAACGTCTACCGGTTACAATTTAAACCGGCTGGTGGAAATCGTATGTCCGGCACTGTATATATCAAACCAGATTTCAGTATTGGCTTCAAAATCAAGGGAGCTATAAAATTCCGATAAATTTGAAACTTTTTTACCGTTTACGGCAGTAATAACATCACCGTTTTGCAGACGCATTGCCGCCGCAGGAGATTTTGCCATAATGTTAGTAACAACGACTCCCTGGACTTTATCATCAAGTTCCAATTGTTCCCGAATATCGTCATCAATAGGAACCGCAATGAATCCCGGCCAATAATTTGAATTATCTTCAGCCGTTTCTGAATCCCGCTCCTCAATTTTTACATTCAATTCAACCTGTTTGCCGCCTCTGATGACAGTAAAGGATGCAATTTCGCCTACCGGCAAATCGCTCACATCCCGTACCAACTGGTTGACATCTTTTACCTCTTTACCGTTGAGTTTGATGATATAATCACCAGCCTGCATACCGGCTCGTCCTGCGGGAGAATCCATAAAGATTTGCGATGCAAAAGCTCCTTGCTGCCGGCCAACTCCAAGAGAATCTTTATAAGTATCATTTATCTCTACCAAGGAAACACCCAGCCAACCATCACTGACTTTACCACTCGCAATAAAATCATCAATTGCTTTCTTCACGTTGTTGATAGGAATAGCAAAACCAAGCCCTTGGGAACCGCCTGACTGGGATGCAATCCAGGTATTGATACCGATTACTTCACCATAAATGTTCACCAGTGCACCACCTGAATTTCCCTGGTTGATAGCAGCATCAGTCTGGATAAAATCGCTGATATTACCGATACCTGTTCCTGAACGTCCGGTTGCGCTGACAATTCCCTGGGTAACGGAAGAATAGTATCCCAACGGTGTTCCCATAGCAAAACAAATATCACCCGGCTGGACAGTATCTGAATCTCCTAGTATTGCCACTGCAATATCATTATCTTTAGATTCAAAGGACACCAAAGCAATATCCCTGCGTTCATCTTTTCCGACCAACTTTCCGGTAAAAGACCGGCCGTCATACAATTTGACAGAAATTTCATTTGCAGAACCGGCAACATGATTATTCGTCAACACATAATATGTACTGCCGTCTTTACGGACAATAACACCGGAACCAAGACCTTCCTGCTTGAATTCTCTGGTTTCGCTTTCCCCTTCCTGTCCAAAGAAAAAATTGAACGGGAACCCGTCAAAGGACGGTGTCTGAATTGTCATTGTCTCCACAACATCCAACTCTACAATGCTGGGCAACACACCGGCAGAAATTGAGCGGAACACATTCTGCACCGCTTCGGTTACAGCCAGTGAATCAGCAGGGATTTCCACCGCAGAATTGGTATCTGCAAATGCGGTATACGCTGAATTCCCTGAATCAGAAGAGCTGCAGGAAAAAGAAAATAAAACAAATGACAGCAATACAGCCACTACTGTTACCGCTGCATATTTTGCCCATTTTTTCATAAAATAACCTCCAGTTATTGTGGCTTTAATATATAAAAATTGTATTCACAAATACTTAATACAATCTTAAAATAAGACAAATAACTATGAACTAGTGTTACATATTTGGAGAAAAAATCTACTATTTTATTTATTTCCGTAATGTCAGTATTTCTGTATGATCTTTGAAAACCGCAACAGTATGTTCCTCATGGGCTGAAAAACTGCCGTCGGCGGTTAAAACTGTCCACCCGTCTTCTGCAAGATCCACGTCCGCTGTGCCGGCATTAATCATGGGTTCAATAGCTAAAACCATTCCCGGCTGGATACGGGGATTCGGTCCCCGGGATACTACATTGGGTACAGACGGATCTTCATGTACATCCAGTCCTACACCATGACCGCAATATTCATATACAACCCCGAAACCGGCAGCTTCGGCTGTTTCAAATACAGCCCGGGAAATATCATTGATGCGGTTACCGGCTTTGCAGGCAGCAATACCTGCTGCAAGACATTGTTGTGTTACTTCCACCAGTCTCCGGTGTTCAGCGGAAACATTTCCGACCATTACGGTTACCGCTGAATCACTGATATAACCATTCAAATCAATCCCAATATCCAATGAAACCAAATCACCGGAATGAATTTTCCGCCGCCGGGAAGGAATCCCGTGGATAACTTCATTATTTACAGAAATACACGCAGCGCCGGGAAAATCCTCCCGGTACCAGGCAGGCGTACCGCCATGTTTCGTAATAAATTCTACACAGATATCATCAATATCTTTTGTCGACATTCCGGCTGTAATCAGCGGAATAAGATATTCATACAGCGATGCCAATACATGACAGGATTTCCGTATTCCATCAATCTGCACCTCATTTTTCAAGCGTATCATAACATCTCCTGTGCGGAATGTATTATCCGCAAATCTGTTCCATCCGACGCCGCAGGGCTGCCGCCACCGGTACCCGTCTGTCTAAACGAACTGCCTCTTCATAACATACCCGAGCTGTATAAAAATCATCCATACGTATATATGCAGCAGCCATTTTTATCAGCAATTGGGCATCACAGGATTTATCCCACGACAAATCCAATGCCTGTTCCCAAATGTCCAATGCCAGTTCATCAGAAATAACACCTTCCAACCGGTGGAAAATAATATCTTTTGCAAGACCAAGTACTTCCGGAAAAAAATGCCGAAAATATGCAAAAGTCTGTTCCATGTGGATAATTTGAATCAGCAGAAGGGCTGCATCATAATACTGCCCCCGCAACACCAGTTCTTCACACAGAATAAAACCAAAATCCATAAAATCTTCCCGGGTAAACCAATCTGACAGATGAAAGGACGCACATTCAGAAGATATTTTTATAAATTCCTCAACCGCATCATCCTCCCGGGCATGAAGTAAATCAAAAAAAATTAACTTTGCACGGCTCTCTGGATCAGTGCGGGCGGAAAGCCATGCCCTGTAATCAAAGGTATGTTCGCTCCGGGAAGAATTTGAATACCGGGCTGCACCGGCATACGACATATCAAACATAGACCGGCGCTGGACATCAGATAAAATTTCATACGCTTTGACCAGTATCTTGAACGCTTCTGTATCTTCCGGGGAACCGGACGTATCAGGATGTAACTCTTTTACTTTTTTTCGGTACGCCCGCTTTATTTCGGCCGCAGAAGCAGTCGGAGGAACACCAAGTATTTTATAACAGTTTTCCACTAGATTACCGGAAAGGCATCAGCCGATTTTTTTTCCTACATACGCTGCATGATCAGGACTTTCAATAATGTCAAAATAATCCAGCAGCATACCTTCTTTTTCCATTACATGCATTAGATTCCGGCATGTTTTTTGCGGCGCAAGTCCGCCTTTTAAAATTAATGCGCATCCTTTTTTCCCCGAAGCTGTTCCACAGACAGCGAGAACTTCTGCAACCTGGGAGGGAATTTTGCCGGAAAAAAAACCGGTCCCGGCACACACTACAGCCGCATAATCATACGGAGTTATGCGGAATGAATCCGTCTCTGTCATACCGTTAACAACATCAATCTGATGACCGTTTTTTGATGCAGTATCCGCCAGTTTTTTAAGTATATCAGAATATTTTTTATTCTCAATATCAAGAAAATGTAGCAAAACAATCCGCATTATTTACCTCACGCCAGTTTATATAACTGTTCAATCATTTTTTCCCGGACTACCAGAACAGAACAATGGGCATTCATAATAATTTCATGGCTTGAACTGGAAACCGCATCATGCTTTTCAACGGATGAATTCATATCCGACCGGTATCCGCCCAGAAGAATGAGTCCTGCTTTCATTTCATCAGCAGCCACTATAACTTCCGTCCAAACTGCACCGGTACGCAATTCTGTTTCAATTTTGACACCTTTTGCTTGCCCCAATTCTTTGACATAATCCAAATACCGCTGTCCATCAACCTTCAAGTTTTCCTCATACATACGGCTCTCGTCTGCAACAAAAAACTTGCTCAGCGTCAGCTGCTTCAGTGTCGCAGTATCGACTACATATACAGCTTTCAAATTACACCGGTATAACTTTGCCATCAGTATACCGTATTGAGCCGCATGAATCGATGCTTCCGACCCGTTAATTACTATCAACACATTCTGAAAAAGCGGTTTTATCATTATAATGCTCCTTTATAAAACACCATATAGATTATGACTGCCGGGATTTCAAAGATTTCAGTACAAAAATATTTTCCCGTTCCCGTTCTTCCAAAACACTTTCAATATATACTTTTGTTTCCCGCGTCTGCGGAATAACCAGTTTATCAAGGGCGTTAACACGCCGCTGCGTTTTCTTCACTTCTGTTGCAAGTCGCCAGACAATCGTCCTGATTGATGCCATTTCCGTCAGTAATTTTAATAGCTGGAAAAAATCAACCATAACTTTATCAGAATCCGCATAAGATCCCAGAAATGAATAGAATAACTGCCGGGACGGGAGATCAACTTTTATAGAAGAAAAACCCATACCAGCAATTGTAACAGGTTTTTCGGTAATTGTAAAATCATATTTTACCGCATGAGAAACACGTTCCACCCGGTCACCGCCGACTGCCATCAGCATATTTTTAAGGGCAGGATAGGCTGTTTGAATTGTCTTGTTTATCTCCCGCTCCAGAAGTTTGACTTTTTCAACCATGCGCATCAGTTCCATAACAAGGATTTCCCGCTTTTGTTCCAAAAGATCGTATCCATCTTCTGACACTGACAGTTGTTCTTTAATCATGAGCAGATTCGATTTTGTAGGGGCAATATTTAGTTTTGCCATATTATTCCCTTATTTACTGCCTGCCGGCGCAGCCCCGTCAGCTGCACCCATATATTTCTCTATCAGTTCCGGTTTGATACGGTACAAGTCTGCCCGGGGCAGAATAGACAGCATCTTCCAGCCAATATCCAGAGTTTCCTGAATAGAACGGTTTTCAAATTCATTCTGTGACAGGAATTCGTTTTCAAATCGTTCTCCGAATTTCAGATATTGTTTATCTACTTCTGACAATTCTTCCTCACCGATAATTGCTGCCAGGTTTCTGATACTTTTTACTTTTGAGTATGCTGCAAAAAGCTGGCTGGACACATCTTTATGGTCTTCCCTGGTCATACCGGAACCGATACCGTCTTTCATCAAGCGGGACAAACTGGGCAAACCTGCTACCGGCGGATACATTCCTTTCTGGGACATCTCCCGATCCATAACAATCTGTCCTTCAGTGATATATCCTGTCAAATCAGGAATAGGATGGGAAATATCGTCATTGGGCATCGTAAGTATCGGTATCTGGGTGATAGAACCTTTTGATCCCTTAATTTTTCCCGCCCGCTCATATAATTCTGCTAAATCAGAATACAAATATCCCGGATACCCCTTGCGTCCGGGTACTTCGCCCCGGGTCGTGGAAATTTCACGCAACGCTTCACAGTAATTGGTCATATCTGTCATTACGACAAGAACATGCATACCTCTCTCATAGGCAAGATATTCCGCAGCAGTCAACGCACAGCGGGGGGTTATGATACGCTCGATAGACGGCGCATCTGCCAGAGACTGGAACATGACGACCCGTGACAAAACCCCTGATTCCTCAAAGGTATTGATAAAAAACTGTGCCACATCATATTTGATTCCCATTCCCGCAAAAACCATGACAAACTGTTCATCCGCATTCAAAATCTTTGCCTGCCGGATAATCTGGGCCGCAAGACGGTTGTGGGGAAGCCCGTTACCGGAAAAAATCGGCAGCTTTTGTCCCCGGATCAACGTGTTCATGCCGTCTATAGCACTGATTCCGGTCTGAATAAAATCCCGCGGATACACACGGGCATAAGGATTGATGGGATTACCGTTTACATTTACTTTCTTTGAAGAGATAATATCAGGGTATCCATCAATCGGTTTGCCCAAACCGTTAAAAATACGGCCCAGCAGCCCGTCTCCGACCCGGAGTTCCATCGGCGTATCCAGAAATTCCACCCGAGTTTCTTCCAAATCGATACCTGTAGTGGAACCAAAAATCTGTACAACTGCATATTCTTCAGAAACATCAATGATCCGACCGACCCGTTTTTCGCCGAACCGGTCAAGGACAGCAACAATTTCTCCATAAAATACATTTTCGCTGCGGCGAACGATGATAATCGGTCCGTCAACGGAATTCACGCCTTTATATTCTATACCTTTCATACAGCCGCCACCTTCCGGTACTGTCGTTCGATATTCCCTATCTGTTCTTCCAGATGGGCTTCCACTGCTTTTATCATTTCAAGCCGGTCATTCGGAACCGTCGTTTTGATGCGTACGATTTCTTCCCGCACCGGTAAATCCGTAATCTTCATCAATGGGGCTCCGGATTTTATTGCAGATAAAGATTTATGGTAGTACGTCATCATCAGCTGAAGAATCAGAATCTGTTTTTCCGGTACTGAATACACGTCAATTTCATCAAACGCATTTTGCTGCAGGAAACCGTTTTTTATCATTTCCGCAGCAATCAGTACCAGCCGTTCGCTATCCGGCAACGCATCGGGACCAATCAGGCGGACAATCTGCTGCAGCCGTTGCTCTTTTTTCAGCAGATCCAGCGCATCCAGCCGGATACTGGCCCAACGGGGATCAAGTTTATCCCACCATTCTTTAACTTCATCTGCATATTCCGAATAGGATTCAATCCATCCAATGGCAGGGTAATGCCGGGCATTTGCCAGTTCACGATCGAGAGCCCAGAAACACCGGATAAAACGTTTGGTGTGCTGGGTAACCGGCTCTGAAAAATCTCCACCGGGCGGTGAAACCGCACCGATAACAGAAACGGAACCTTCTTTGCCACACAGAGATGTTACCCGGCCTGCCCGCTCATAAAATTCAGCAAGCCGTGTGGGGAGATATGCCGGAAACCCTTCTTCCGCCGGCATTTCTTCCATACGACCGGACAGTTCCCGTAACGCTTCCGCCCACCGGCTGGTTGAATCAGCCATGATTGCTACAGCCATTCCCATATCCCGGTAATATTCGGCAAGAGTAATACCTGAATACAGCGATACTTCCCGGGCTGCAACCGGCATATTTGAAGTATTTGCAATCAGTATTGTCCGTTCCATTAGGGAACGTCCGGTACGGGGATCTATAAGTGACGGAAATTCAGTCAAAACATCAGTCATCTCATTTCCACGCTCACCGCAGCCGATATATACAATCAAATCCGCATCACACCATTTTGCTACAGCATGCTGTGTCATTGTTTTTCCGGTTCCAAAACCGCCGGGGATTGCCGCCGTACCGCCTTTTGACAGAGGAAAAAACACATCAATGACCCGTTGTCCTGTTACCAGCGGTTCGGAAACAGTCAGTTTTTGTGTATAGGGCCGGGGTTTCCGCACCGGCCAATACTGGGAGAGACAAATTTTTTCTCCTAGCTCGGTTTCTGCAACGACATCGGATACCGTGTAGTCACCGGCAGGGACAAGCTGTTGCAACACCCGACCCCGGATTCCCGGCGGTACCATAATACTGTGTAGGATTGACGATGTTTCCTGGACGGTACCGATACACATTCCGGGAGATATTGCCGCACCTGCAGCCAAAACCGGATTGAACTTCCATTTTTTATTTACATCAAGCGGTTCCGCCCGTTGTCCCGGTAACAAAAAACCGCCCCGTTCCCGGTACATATCGGCCAGCGGACGCTGGATACCGTCATAAATAGTCCCTACCAGACCCGGTCCCAAGCGTACCGACAACGGACGCTGTTCACAAACGACCCGTTCACCAATATGCATACCGGTATCATCTTCATAAACCTGAATTGTGGCCTTTCCTGCTTTCAGCCTGATAATTTCGCCGATTAAGCGGGCATCACCTACATTTACCACATCATATAAGCCGCAACCATCAAGTCCTTCGGCATAAACGATAGGACCTGAAATACGGGTAATTTTTCCTTCAATCATTGAGGCAGACCTCCGCAAAAGAGTGTTTCAGCAAGCTCATAACTATGATCGTCAAGAATTTCCGCCACCAATTCACCGAATGTTGCCCGGCAGCGGACAGCACCGTCCTGGGTTTCCAGAACAATTCCTTTGTGAACGGTTAAACCTTCGGGTTCACTTAAATCCAGGGATTCAAACGGAACCTGCCGGCAATCAGTTACGGCATCACTGCCAAATTTCCGGGATAAAATCGGCATCACTTCAGCCGGGGTAAACCCGATAGCAACGGCAGTTAAAGACTTACCGTCAAGAACACACTGATATCGGTCAAGCAGTTTTTCTATCAGCTTAAACTGCTTGTCCAAACTGAGGGATTCCAGATACCGGTTTACAGCAGCAATAACTGAAGAACCTTCAAAAGATACCAGAAAACGCTCCTGCTCCAGCGGGATGGCCGCTTCGGAATCCTTTTGAATCCCGGCAAGCTTTGCTGCATAGGCAGCTTCTTTTTCTTTCCGGGCTGCTGCAATCCGGGAGGCAACGCCTTCCATAATTTTTTTACATTCTGCATCAGCATTCGCAAGGAT
>CALXOI010000094.1 GCA_944389965.1 uncultured Treponema sp. | reverse complement strand
GGTGTTGGTAAAACGACGACTGCAGCAAAGCTGGCGTCCTACTATCAGAGAACCGGTGAATCCCATGTCATTCTTGCCGCAGCAGATACATTCCGGGCAGCGGCAATAGAGCAGCTCCAGATGCACGGCGACCGGCTCGGAATTCGTGTAGTGGCACACCAGCATGGCGCTGATCCTTCTGCTGTTGTCTTTGATGCGGCTGAAGCTGCTGCATCAAAAGGCGGTGGGCTTGTGCTGGCTGACACAGCCGGCCGCCTTCATAATAAGGAAAATCTTGTGCGGGAGTTGCAGAAGATAGACCGTATTGCAGCTTCCAAAAGCAGTGCCGACTGTTATAAAAAACTGCTGGTAATCGACAGTACAACAGGGCAGAATGCATTGCGGCAGGCCGAAGTGTTTCATGAGGCCATAGGAGTTGATGCTGTTGTATTGACAAAATATGATTCTACGGCAAAAGGTGGGATTGCTGTTGCTATCGGACGTGAATTGGGAATTCCAACAGCGTTCATCTGTTTCGGTGAAAGTTATACTGATATAAGACCTTTTGAACCGGAGCAATATATTGATGAATTTTTAGGTTTGGTTTGATGTTGCTTGTGTCCCGGGCGGTTAAATATGCTTTTCTGGCAGTATGTTTATTCTGCATATATGTAGAAATGTTTGCAGAAGAACCGCCTGCATTTCTTTTTGACCGGGATGGAACCGGCAGACTGTTTATTTACGGCGATGAGCAGACTGCAGTAACCGGTTCTGCCGCCAGGACTTTTGTATCAGCAACAGAAACCCGATTTACCCAGTCTGTTTATGATGAGCAGTTTCGGCTTACGGAAAAAAATACTTGGGACGTGACCAGTTCAAGTCAGCCTTCGTTATCTGTTCATAGGGAATACCAGTATTTTCCTGATACCGGTGTGGTAAAATCAACGTCTGAAATCGATTATCCGGGCAGCCGGCTTTATCGTAGCCATTATACGGAAGACGGATTGGTGTGGCGGGAGCAGGTTTTTTCTATTGATAATGAAAGAACGAATGGCGGAAAATCGGAACAGTTGTTATCCCAAACTGATTATGTTTATAATGAGGACAGACTGCTGGTAAAAAAACAGGAACAATCTTTTCCCGGAGATTCTGCCGGCAGCTCCCGGTCGTTTACAACAGTCTATCTTGAGCCAGGGAATATGCGCGGCAGCTGCGAATATTATGAAAATGACCGGTTGCAACTGACCAGAATATATTACGCTGACGGAAAATATACCGAAACAGTTTTTTTTCCGGATGGCAGCAGTATTGCAGCGGTATATGCCGGCGGAGTTCTTGTGGAAGAAATATTCTATATGGATAACACAGAAATCAGGAGAGTGGCACATTGAATTGGATTTTGTTTGTTGCCCGGCGTTTCGCCCATGTTGACCGGACCGGCCGTTCCGCGGTTACCGGTTTTCTTGCATCCCTGAGCATCTGTTTTGGCGTTATGACTCTGATTGTCGTTGTATCCGTGATGAACGGATTCCAATTGAGTTTTATCGATAGTATCATGGAAATCAGTTCCGCTCATATTCGGGTTGAAGTGCAGCCCGGTTTTGACGAAGCGGCCTTTAACTCATTTTGTGCCGAACCCGGAAACGGGATCCGTGCGGCTGTTCCGTTTTATGAAGCACAAAGCCTTGCTGCCGGAGATACCGGGCAGCAAAGCCCGGCTCTTATCCGTGCCGTTCCGCCGGAAATATGCCGTTTGGACAGCGGTTTTGCCCGGGAAGTAAATATGATTTCCGGCAGGTTTCTGATTGCATCTCCTGATACCATTGTGTTGGGAAGCGGTTTGGCACGGCAATTGGGGGTTCGTGTCGGCAGTTCCGTTAACCTGCTGGCATTATCCGGCGGATCGGATGTAGATTTAATATCAGACAACCGGGTTTTTACCGTTACGGGGATTTTTTCCTGCGGGTATGCCGATATTAACTCCACCTATGCGTTTATCTCTTTGGAAGCAGGCCGGAAAATGTTCGGCGCAGAAGCCCGGGAATGGTACGGAATAAAACTGGAGGATTCCAACCAGGATATGAGGGTTATGCAGTACCTGGAAGAACAGGTACCGGGAATCAGTACTGAATCCTGGCGGAGTTATAACCGGTCTTTTTTCGGTGCACTTAGAATAGAAAAAAATCTGTTGATGATGCTGGTTTTGTTGATTTTTGTTGTAGTCGGTGTCAATATTTTTAACGGTATGCGGCGGATGGTGTTTGAACGGCGGGAAGAAATCGCTGTATTATCCGCATTGGGTGGTCTCAAAAAGAACGTACAGCTGATTTTTATTATCCGGGGGCTGGTTATCGGTCTTTCCGGCGCAGTTCCCGGACTGATATTCGGCCTGTTAATGTGCATTAACATGGAGACGATTTTCATGGTTCTGTCAAAAGTATCGTTTGGAATACAATATTTCTTTACTATGCTTACGGATGCGGGCTCAGTCGTATTCCTCCGGGAAAATCCGATGTATCAGGTGTATGCCCGGATACCCGCCCGGATGCTTCCATTTGAAGTGTTGTGCATTACCGTGTTCGGCGTGTTTTCATCATTGACTGCTTCATGGACTGCCAGCAGAAATATCCAGTCACTTTCAATTGCAGAGGTACTTCACGATGAATAACGAATCATCTTTTATTATCGAAACCACCGGACTTGAAAAAACGTATATGACTGGTTCCGAGCAGCTGACTATATTCCATGATGTTAATTTTTGCGTTACTGGCGGGACAAAAGTTGTTGTAGTAGGTGAGAGCGGTAGCGGTAAAAGTACACTGCTTAATATCATCGGTGGACTGGATGTTCCCACGGCCGGAACAGTCCGAGTTGGCCCGTATCACATCGAATCCATGGGGGAACAGGAACTTGCGGTATACCGGTCAAAATTCATCGGTTTAATTTTTCAGTTCCATTATCTGCTGAATGATTTTACCGCATTGGAAAATGTGTTTTTGCCCGCATACATGGGGGGAATGCCGAAAAAACAGGCTGCCGCTGCTGCGCGGCAGTTGTTATGTGATGTCGGGCTGGAAAACCGTCTTACTCATCTGCCGTCACAATTATCCGGCGGAGAGCGACAGCGGGTTGCTGTTGCCCGGTCCTTGATTCAGAATCCCCAGCTGGTGCTTGCGGATGAACCTACCGGCAATCTTGATCCGGCAAATGCAGCGTTAATCGGCGAGCTGTTATTTTCCATGGTTGACCGTTATCAAAAAACGCTGGTACTGGTTACCCACGACCGGGAGCTGGCGTCCCACGGTGATGTGTGTTATTCTATCACCGGCGGCAGACTGAAAGAGGTTCACCTGCAATGACGTTAAAGGCATCTGTCCTGTTTGCCCTGAGAATGTTAAAACCCCGAAACGGACTAACAACAAGTGCCGGACGGAGTCTGGTAGGGGCTGTTTTTTGTATAGGTCTCAGTCTGATTCCGCTGGTAGTAGTGTTGACCGTTTCTGACGGAATGATACAGGGTATTACTTCCCGGATTATTGAACTGTCCAGTTACCACATGCAGATTTCGGTTAGGAATACTTCTGTTACCGCCACGTCCCCGCAGAATTTTTTCGCGCTGCTGGAAACCGTTGCGGCTGTACCCGGTGTTACCGGAGTATTCCCGGAACAGCAGGGTATTGCATTGGCTGCCGGAAGTTCCGGTAGAACAGGAGCGACTGTCAGGGCTATTCCACCGGAAACATTCAGCGGTAAAACATCGTTTTCCAGATTATTTTCTGTTTCAGAGGGGACATTGTCTCTGTCCGGTTCCCGCAGTGCATTGGTCGGTACAAAGGTTGCGGAAGCACTTCAACTAAAAGCTGGTGATACCGTCAGACTGGTGACATTCCGGGAAAGTGCCGGCGGCAGATTGGTTCCCCGGATGACGCCGTTCACTGTTGAAGGTATCATTTCCAGCGGTTACCAGGAATTGGATGCCTTATGGGTTTTTATTCCTTTTGAGGCAGGAAAAAATATCCTCAGCGGAGAGCAGTCGTCTTTGTGTGTGGGCGTGGTGACAGAGGATGCTTTTTCCGATTCTCTATATACAATTGCAGCAGCCGTACGGCAGGTTCTCCCGGCCGGTTGTACGCTCCGGTTATGGAATGAAATGAACCGCACACAATATGAAAATTTTGCTTCAACACGGATGATGCTGGTTTTCATTATGTTTTTAATTGTTCTGGTTGCATCCGTAAATGTTTCATCTACTTTGGTTATGCTGTCTATGGAACGCCGCCGGGAAATTGCGATTTTAAAAAGTATCGGTGGTACATCAGGAGGAATTGTAACATCTTTCCTACTTACCGGTTTTTGTACTGGTGTAGCAGGATTATTATTGGGAATGCCGCTTGGAATTTTGTGTGCGGTAAATGTAAACCGGATTATTGTTTTACTGGAACATATTGTTAACATTTTTGCACAGATTTGGTATAGTATACAGGATTTGTTGTCCGTATCTGCAGAATCATTTGTTCCAGTGCGGTTGCTGGATCCTGCATATTATCTGGATCAGATACCCGTAGTGCTGCCATTTACTGAATTATGGTGTATCGCTGCGGGGACACTGATGTTGTCAGTGTTGGTTTCTGTGCTGCCGAGTATCCGGGCCGGTGCTGAAAAACCGGTGGAAACATTGAGGAAACTATAGTTATGATGTGTGATTTATGTGGTGCCCGTAACGCCGTTATTGTAGTCCAGCAGGTTTCAAACAAAGGAAAACAGGAACTCCATTTATGCTTGAAATGTGCCAAAGAACAGGGAATTTTTACCGGCGGTGGTAAACTTGAACTATCGCTGTCCGGTTTGTTTGAATCTCTTCAATCGGCAAAACAGCCGGACCGGCTTTGCCCCGTTTGTGGCAGGGGGCTTGCTGACATAAAAAAAACAAACCGGGTGGGATGCCCTGAATGTTATGGGATTTTTTCTGCAGAAATAAAAGATATTTTAAAAAAACAAGATATTACCGGGCCATATACCGGCTCTATGCCTGAGCGGTTGGCTAATTTCCGGTCTGTGTTGACTGACCGGATGATGCTCAGGACAAAACTGGAGGAATCAATTGCCAGTGAGAATTATGAAAAAGCCGCTTTGTATCGTGACCGGTTGAAAGCTCTGGAAAAATGCCCGGTAACAGACGGTGAAAATTCAGAGGAACAACATTCATGAGCAGTCATCCTGATACACTGACAACAAGCGGAAATGCCTGGTATGCTGATACCGGTATTGACAATGATGTCGTGTTGTCCTCCCGGGTACGTCTTGCCCGGAATTTGGCAAATTTTGTATTTCCTGCCGGGGCTTGTAAAGAAGATGCGGAAAGAATCCAGTCCCTGGTCTATGATGCGTTTTCAAAGACCGAATATCCTGACCGGTATCAGCATATCTGTCTGGATCAGCTTGATTTTTCTTCCCGGCAGTTACTAGCCGAGCGGGGCATCCTGCCGGAGAAAAAATATTCTGAGCGCAGCCTTAATGCGCCGGAAACAGATATTGTACGGAAATTTTCCGGAGTACCCGGCATCATTGTTCGTACGGACGGCCGTTTGTCCTGCCTCGTAAATGCAGAAGATCATATACGGATTGCGGCGTTTGCTGCCGGTAACGATATTACGGGTGCATGGCATTTATGCAAAAGTATAGATAATGATATGCAGAAGTATTTACAATTTGCTGCGTCATATGATTTTGGCTTTTTAACCACATCTGTGGCAGACTCCGGTAGCGGTATGAAAATATCCCTGCGTCTTTTATTGCCGGGGTTGGTTCATGTCGACCGGTTGCAGGGTATTCTGCCTAAAATCCAGTCCCAGCATTTAGAACTGGTTCCTGCCTATGGTGAAGTAACGGCACCGCCGGGGGCATTGGGAGCCTGTTATCAGTTGAATACAACCGGAGCCGGTACCGGCAGTGAAGAAGATCAGATGGCGGAATGTGAAGCTGCAGTACAGGTATTATGCGGAGAGGAACGGGCTGCCAGGGAATTATTTGCAGAAACAAGAACAACAATGCTGAAGCATATTCTGTACCGGATGTTTGCCGTTGCCCGGTACAGCCGTTTTTTGGAGTGCAGCGAAGCAATTGAAATTGTTTCTGCATTGTATATGGGGGTGAGTGCCGGATTTTTAAGCGGTATTTCTTACAGTGATCTTCACGCTTTATTGTACCGGATTAGAAATGCCCATATTGATTATCTCCGTCGGAGCAGTACATTTATGTTTGAGCCTGATGTGAAAGATAATATCCGGTTGATGATTTCCCGGCTGCGGGCACTACTGGTACAGGAATCTGTAGAAAATGTGCAAACTTGTATATAACAATAAAATACAGTATATTAAAGGTAATTGAATTCAATACAAGGATGCAAGGGTATGGCAAAGAATTTTTCTCCCCGGGCACATAAGCTGCTGGCTGTTTTTGCCCAGGATGAGGCAAAGAAAAGCGGTAGTGATCAGTTGCTGCCGGAGCATTTTATTCTGGCATTATTAAAAAGTGCGGACGGACTCGGCTATCTTTTATTACAGCAACTCCGTATCAATGTACTGACACTGCAGCTTGCTGTTGAGCAGAGCCTGATTCAAAAAACAAATACTGTACAATTTTCTGATGTTCCGGTATCCCGCCGGATGAGGACTATTCTTGATGCTGCTTCTGTTGAATCTAGAACAGTCAGAAAAGATTATATCGGAACAGAACACTTGGTTGTTGCGGCTGTTCGGGAAGAATACAGCGTTACTGCCCGTTTTTTCAGTAAGGCTGATATTTCTATAGACGATATATATGCGGCTTTGGCGGCAGTATATGATAAATTCCAGTCATCATATGATGTGAGCCGGATGAAGGCAGCTGCAGGGGCTTTATTCCCGGCACTGGAAGCAGCCGGAAAAACAGACCGTTCCCGGAATGAACGGACGGTAGGGCATTCCATACTGGCAGAGTTCAGCAGGGATTTAACAGCATTGGCCCGCTCCCGGTCATTGGATCCGGTTATCGGCAGGGAAACAGAAATCAAACGGATGGTGCAGATTTTGTCCCGCAGGACAAAAAATAATCCCGTGTTGATTGGTGATCCCGGAGTCGGTAAAACTGCTCTTGTAGAAGGACTTGCACAGCACATTGCTGACGGTCATGTTCCCCGTAACCTGTTGCGGAAACGGATTTTAGCATTGGATTTGGCGTCAGTGATTGCGGGTACAAAATACCGGGGAGAGTTTGAAGAGCGGATCAAACGGATTTTGAAGGAAGTTGCGGAAAATAAGGATATTATCGTATTTATTGATGAACTTCATACTGTTATCGGTGCCGGCGGTGCGGAAGGCGCCATGGATGCTTCAAATATGCTGAAACCGGCACTTGCCCGGGGTGAGCTTCAGTGTATCGGTGCGACTACTCTTGCCGAGTACCGGAAATATTTTGAAAAAGATGCAGCATTGGAGCGTCGCTTTCAATCTGTGTTAGTGGCAGAGCCGTCGGATGAAGATACGGAACGTATTTTGATTGGGTTAAAAGATAAATATGAAAAATTTCACGGTGTCAGTTATGCACCTGATGTTATTCCTGCTGCGGTACGGTTTTCCCGCCGGTATTTGACGGAACGTTGTCTTCCGGACAAGGCCATTGATATTCTGGATGAAGCTGGCGCTATGAAAAAGATAGACGGAGAAAACCGCCCTGAAGAGCTGGATGATCTGGAGCAGAGCATCTCATTACTGACAGAAGAAAAAAAACTGCTGGTTCAAAATCAGGATTATGAACGGGCGGCAGAAGTCAGGGATAAAGTCCATTTACTCCGGGAACAACTGGAGGATTTCAGAAATCGTTGGGAAAAAGGTGTTGATGATGAAGGTAAGCTGGTCACCGTCAGTGATGTGTGTACCGTTATTGCCTCCATGACCGGGATTCCTGCAGACCAGCTGAACAGTTCTGAGTTAACCCGGTTGCTGCATATGGAAACGGAACTGCATAAAACCGTTGTCGGACAAAACGAAGCAGTTTCAGCTGTGGCATCTGCGGTGCGCCGTTCAAGAACAGGTGTTTCGTCTGTAAAACGTCCGGCAGGTTCCTTTATTTTTTTAGGACCAACTGGTGTTGGAAAAACATTGCTGGCAAAAACATTGGCTGAGTTTTTATTCGGATCTGAAGACGCTCTGATCCGGGTTGATATGAGTGATTTTATGGAAAAACACAATGCCAGTCGTTTGGTAGGAGCCCCGCCGGGCTATGTCGGTTTTGAAGACGGCGGTGTTCTTACAGAAAAAGTCCGACGCCGGCCCTATTCTGTAGTTTTACTGGATGAAATAGAAAAAGCGCATCCTGATGTTTTTAATCTGTTACTGCAGATTCTGGAAGAAGGTGAATTAACCGATAATCTGGGACATACCGTTAATTTCCGCAATACCGTAATTATCATGACAAGTAATGCCGGTATCAGGGAAATAACAGAAGGCAGCCGCTTAGGTTTTGCATTGGCAGATGATTCACCTCCATCTTACGGAGCAATCAAATCAGGTGCAATGACGGAATTAAAAAAACTGCTGAGCCCTGAATTGTTGAACCGTATTGATGATATTATTGTGTTCTCTACATTATCCCGTCCGGAAATATCAAAAATTCTGGATATACAGTTGACTGAATTGTCCAGCCGGCTGGAAGAGCAGGGTTTTTCACTGTCAGTTAAGCCTTCGGCTAGGGAATATCTAATTGACAATGGTTACGAACCCGCATACGGGGCACGCCCAATGAGACGGCTTATTCAGCGGGAAATAGAAGACCCTCTTGCACTCCGTTTGATTGAATGTGCTGCAGATCCTGTCCGGCAGAAAAGTGGTGGTACGGTTACCGTTTCCTGTTCCGCCGGACAGATAAAAGTGTCTGTTGGTC
>CALXOI010000093.1 GCA_944389965.1 uncultured Treponema sp. | reverse complement strand
TTCAGGATTTTCTTGCCCTCAGCAGTGCATATTATGCGGAAGACCCTGCCGCAGAACGGGTGAATATTCCCGGCAGCGTAACGGAATTCAACTGGACGTACCGGCTGCCGGTACCGGTAGAGACGTTATCTGCGGATAAGGCTTTGACGGCGGCAATAGCGGATATTGCTGCTGTACATAAAAAATGCTGCGGTGCAGGAAAATCTAAAAAATAAACAATATTTCTTATTAAAAGATGAATTTCGGGGTATACTGTATACACGGCTGTAATAAATGGAGGTTGTTCAAATATGATTCGGTTGTATGCATGTGAAGAAAATATAAGTTTTGTTACATCGATGAATGAATTCCATGTGGCAAAGCGCATCAGGGATATATGTAATTTTGACGGCAGCTTGTTTGCTTCTAGCGGAAATATAATTCTGGCAAATTTTAAGAACGTCCGGTTGTTTGCAAAGAAAATAAATGACATGACAGAAAAGGAGGAAAAAGATCCCGTTTCTGCCGGAAAGAAAATGATTAAAGCCGGGCAGCTTAACGCAATGGGACTTATTGATGAAATTTTCCATTATGTGTGTGCCCTGTACCGGCGGGATATAAAAGCGGATGTTTTTGACGAACTGTTGATCCGGCTTGATGCAGCTCACACTGCTGATGCTGTGGATGAACTGCTGCTGGCTTTTACTGCTGAATTTCCTCCGACGCCGGTGTACCGGGGCGAAATTGATGCACGGGCTTGGCTTGACGGGGATGCGCTGGACCCTGTAACCGGACGGACCCGTTCCAACAGGGCTGCGACTTTGGAAGAAATGATACTGCTTCGGCTTGCCAATGAAAATCCTGCGTTTAAACCTTTTTTCCTTTTGTTTAATGATAAGTTTTTGTTACGTAACAGTCTGTATCAGCCGGTCTGGAGTGAAATAAAGTCATTTTTTGCCGGTCAGCCGGTATTTGGTCCCAATAATGTGGATTTGATTACTATGCTGAAAGAACCGGTTGTGTACAGCCCGGACAGTTTGAAAGGGCAGCTTGACTACATCCGCACTTATTGGAAGGATTTGCTGGGTGAATGGTTGCTCCGGCTGCTGGCAGGTATGGACATGATCAGCGAAGAGGAAAAAGCTGCATGGGCACCATTGACGGCCGGTGGTGGTTCGCCGGATATGGATCCCTATAATTATGATTCATTGATGCAGGAATACGAGCGGTTCAGTCCTGACCGGGAATGGATGCCGAAAGTCGTTCTCATGGCAAAAACAGTTCTGGTGTGGTTAGACCAGCTGTCAAAGAAATATGAGCGGGAAATTACGCGGTTAGACCAGATTCCTGATGAAGAGCTGGATATACTTGCCCGGCGGGGATTTACCGGGTTGTGGCTGATTGGTTTATGGGAGCGATCCAATGCCAGCAAACGGATAAAACAGATATGCGGTAATCCTGAAGCTGCAGCGAGTGCATACAGTTTGTATGATTATGACATTGCCCAAGGCTTGGGAGGCTGGGGTGCCCTTGATAATCTGCGCCGGCGTCTGTGGCAGCGGGGAATCCGTCTGGCGTCCGACATGGTGCCCAACCATACCGGTATGGATTCCAAATGGATAAACGAGCGTCCCGATTTGTTTGTCCAGACCCGGGACTGTCCGTTCCCCGGTTACACATTCAACGGGGAAAACCTATCCCTCAGTGACCGGGTCGGTGTATATCTGGAAGACCACTATTACTCAAAGAGTGACTGTGCGGTTGTATTTAAACGGGTTGATCATCATACCGGTGATGTCCGGTACATTTATCATGGTAATGACGGTACGGGAATGCCGTGGAATGATACAGCCCAGATTGACTTCCTTAATCCCGAAGCACGGGAAGCTGTTATGCAGGAAATACTTCATGTTGCCCGGAATTTCCCGATTATCCGTTTTGACGCGGCAATGGTACTGGCTAAAAAACACATCCGAAGGTTGTGGTATCCGGAACCAGGACATGGAGGGGATATTGCCAGCCGGGCTGAATACGCCTTGAGCCGGGATGACTTTGAGACACGCATCCCCAATGAATTCTGGCGGGAAGTCGTAGACCGGGTTGCGGCAGAAGTTCCTGACACGCTACTGTTGGCGGAAGCATTCTGGATGATGGAAGGATATTTTGTCCGTACACTGGGAATGCACCGGGTATACAACAGTGCATTCATGAATATGCTCAAACGGGAAGATAACAGTAAATACCGGTCGACAATTAAAAATACCATTGAATTTGATCCGCAGGTTTTAAAGCGGTTCGTAAACTTTATGAACAATCCCGACGAAGAAACAGCGGTCGCCCAGTTTGGCAAAGGGGATAAATATTTTGGTGTTTGTACACTAATGGTCACGATGCCCGGGCTTCCTATGTTCGGACACGGACAGATTGAAGGATTTACAGAAAAGTACGGTATGGAATTTACGAAAGCATACTGGAATGAAACACCTGACGGAGATTTGATTGCCCGCCATGAACGGGATATTTTCCCGCTTATGAAAAAACGGTATCTGTTTGCGGAAATTGAAAACTTCCTGTTTTATGATGTATGGGACAACGGGCACGTAAATGAAAATGTTTTTGCGTATTCAAACCGGTCCGGTACAGAGCGTGCGGTCGTTTTCTATAATAATGTGTATGACCAGGCGTCAGGATGGATTAAGCAGTCATGTCCTTATGCAGTAAAGACGGGCAGTGGGGAGCATGACATCCGTATGGAAACCCATTCCATTGGAGAAGCACTGGGGTTGTCTCCCGATGCCGGTAATTTCTGTATTTTCCGGGAACAGCGGAGCGGTTTGTGGTTTATCCGGTCTGCGGCAGACATCTGTAACAACGGATTGTACCTACATCTTAACGGATTTGAATCCCAGGTAATGATGGATATTTCCCAAGTTACCGATGATGAAACCGGCAAGTACCGGATTCTGTGCGAAACATTGAATGGGCGGGGTGTGTCCGACATAGATACTGCTTTGCGGGAAATTTTCCTGAAAGAACTATATCAGGCGTTTATGGAGCTGGTTACACCGGAATTTCTTGA
Source organism: uncultured Treponema sp. (assembly GCA_944389965.1). GTDB lineage: Bacteria > Spirochaetota > Spirochaetia > Treponematales > Treponemataceae > Treponema_F. The sequence continues at coordinate 5,899 of CALXOI010000093.1, read as the reverse complement.
AGCAGTGCGGTTGCTGTGCATGCCTGCTGTCCAGCTGAAAACACAGAAATTGACAGCACCAAAAGTGGCAGAAGTTCTGGCTGCGGTTGAACCGGCTGCCCGGGTTTGGTTTGAAACAGTTGATACCTTCATAGAAGGCAATTACGGCGCGTCCGTTGTGGTTGACCGCACCCGCTGCGGTAAAAAAATTCCGGCAGAAAAAATATGGAAACTGCTTGAAAAACGGCTGACAGGATTATTCAAAGCTGCTGCTGCCGGACAGAAAAAGGCAGCGGATAGTTTTACTGTTACCATGTTTGAAGGTATGGCTTCCCGGCCGGCCTGTGCACAGATGCTTGCCGGATTTACCGTGCTCTATTCGATAAAAGATGTTCTGGGAGACAAAGCAACGGCAGTTGATACCGCCGCATTGATTGCCCGGTGGGGACTGGAACGCAAATTGCAGGATATGCTGTTAAACGAAAACATCCCTGTGACAGATACGTATGTTCCGTTGCGGAGCATTCTGGCAGCGTTGCCTTATAGTGATGTGATAAAAGCTGTAAAAACACCTTCTGAAGCAACTGTCTCTTCCGCCGCGGTAAAAGCGGCTGCCGGTACGATTGCCCAGAGTGTCGTGTATAATCCTGCTGCAGCAGTAACTGCCGGTGTCAATGAGTTCAACAATGTATTGTGGTTTAATGAAGAACGGATGACGGATACCTTGTGGTTCGCCGTTGTTGTTCCGGCAGTTATGAATGCTGATGTTTCCCGGTATCTGTTACTGGAAACGTTGCTGGCTTTGTTTACTGCTGCACAGAAAAAATCAGAATACCGTGCCGATGTATTTGCAGAATTGCTGCCGGCTCCGGTAGTAAAGGCAAAGAAAACTGCTTCCAAAAAGACCAGGGCAAAAGAACCGGTGAAAACCGGGTCGGAAACAAAAAAATCTGTCTCTGCCGGCAGCAAGGCGCAGAAGGAATCCGGCAACCATGGTGCCGGTAAAAAAGAAACCGGTAAAAAAAAGAGTAAAAAGTAACCCTGCTCTGAATCCGTACGGAGTATAAACCGTATCCTGTCCGGGAAATTCCGGAAGTACGCTCCGGACATCATGCAGCCCCTGTTTTCAGAGGCTGCATTTTTTTTATCCGGGCAGGGAAGCCTGCGCGGTTACACGGCACGGGTGCCAGGCTTGCAACAAACAATAATTTACCGTACTCTGTGGATATGGCAGAGCATTGTTTTGACGACACACTTTACGTGCTGGATTCTTACGGGTTGATTTACCGGGCATATTATGCGTTTATCAACCGTCCGCTGACCAACAGCCGCGGGGAAAATGTTTCCGCAGTTTTTGGTTTTTTCCGTAATTTAAAAGCTGTTCTTGATCATTACCATCCCCGGTTTATGGCTGCCGCTTTTGATTCCCGGACGCCGACATTCCGGCACAAACGTTATCCTGAATATAAAGCTACCCGGCAGAAAACGCCGGAAGATCTTCATGCCCAGGTACCGGTTATTGAATCCATACTGGTGGAATTAGGGATTCCGGTACTGCGGTGTGACGGATTTGAAGCAGATGATATTATTGCAACGCTGGCAGCCCAATGCCGCCGGTGCGGGCAACAGTGCCGCATTCTGTCTGCGGACAAGGATTTGATGCAGCTGGTAGACGAATCAGTGCAGATGCTGAAACCGGACCGTTCCGGAGGATGGGAACTTCTTACTGCAGCCGGTGTCGTTGCGGAATGGGGTGTTCCGCCGGAAAAAATGCTTGATTTGTTATCACTGACCGGTGATGCATCCGATAATGTGCCGGGTGTCGCAGGTGTCGGTATAAAAACGGCATTAAAGCTGCTGGATACGTACGGCAGTCTTGACGGAATATATGCTGCCGCAGAAGAGATTTCCGGTGCTGTGGGCGGAAAAATCCGGGCGGGAAAAGAAAATGCCTATTTTTCAAAAGAATTGATAACGCTGCGTACCGATGTACCGGTAGTAATTCCGGAAGACAACTTTTTTATCGGAAAACTTGATTTTTCTGCGGCAGCTGCCGCATTACTAAAGCAGGGTGTCCCTGCTGTTGCAAAGCAATACGCAGCCTCCGGTTCTTCCGGTGGTGACGGAACCAGCCCTGTTTCCGGTAGTTCCGGCGGTTCCGGAACCGGTACACCGGTTCCTTCCGGAGCGTCATCCGGTTCCGGAGCAGGTGACCGTTCAGCTACTGTTTTTCCGGGACAGAATATAGCTGAGGACAATACCAGAGGCGGGGTATTCCGGTTTGAGGAAAACGAGCACGAATCTCTCAAAGAAAATACCGGCGATTACCGGGCAGTTCTTTCCTTGCCGGAACTCACTGCGTTTATCGATACAATCTGTGGTTCGGAACAACCGGTCGCCGCCTTTGACTGTGAGACTGACAGCCTGGACTGCCGTAATGCAGTTATGGCAGGATTTTCCCTGTCTGTCCAGGCAGGAACCGGTATTTATGTGCCGCTCCAGATGCCTGACAGTTTGCTGTCTGCCCCGCCGTTGTCAAAACAAGAAGCGTTGGTTCAGTTGAACCGTTTATTTTCCCTGGAAAACGCAGTTGTTGTCATGCATAACGGTAAATTCGATTACCAGGTATTATGCAGCAACGGGCTGCCGGAACCCCGCTGCCGTATCTGGGATACAATGGTTGCTGCATGGCTTTTGGAGCCGGAACGGTCATCATATTCACTGGAATCTCTGGCAGCCGGAAAGCTGGGACTTGAAACGATACCGTATTCTGCTGTCGTGCCGAAAGGCGCTGTTTTTGCCGATGTTCCGTTGGACACTGCCGTCCGTTATGCGGCGGAAGATGCGGATTTAACCTGGCAATTATACCAGCTTTTTCAACCCCGGTTACGGCAGGCAGAATTAGAACACTTGTTTTTGACGTTGGAAATGCCGGTTCTGCCGGTACTTGCCCGCATGGAAACAGCCGGCATCCATATAGAAGAAAAAGAACTTGCCAAGTATAGTACTGAACTTTCTGACAGCATTGCCGGAATACAGAAAGAAATTTACGAACTGGTGGGGCACGAATTTAATATCGCTTCGACAAAACAGCTTCAGCAGGTTTTGTTTGAAGAACGGGGACTTCCCCATGGAAAAAAGACAAAAAGCGGATATTCTACAGACACCGGTGTGCTGGAAACGCTGGCGGCGCTGGACCCTGTCCCCCGTAAAATTTTGGACTACCGGGCAAAATCAAAACTGTTGTCCACATATGTGGATGCGCTGCCCCGGATGGCTGATAGCGCCGGCAGAATCCATACCAGTTTTATCCAGACAGGAACGGCTACCGGCCGTCTTTCCAGCCGTGATCCTAATCTTCAGAATATTCCTGTTCGTGCAGAAGAAGGCCGCCGTATCCGCAGGGCATTTACTGCTGCGCCGGGTAATGTGCTGATTTCTGCTGATTATTCCCAAATTGAACTGGTAATTCTTGCCCATTTATCCGGTGATCCGGGACTGTGCAATGCTTTTATGCAGGGAACAGATGTTCACCGGGCGACAGCGGCGCTCATTTTTGGTGTTGAACCGGATGCTGTTACTCCCGATATGCGGCGCACTGCAAAAACTATCAATTTTGGTGTAATGTACGGCATGAGCGCATTCCGTCTGTCCAATGAGTTGGGAATTCCCCGGAGCCAGGCCCAGTCATTTATTGAAGCGTATTTTACAACATACGCAGGAGTCCGTCAGTTCATGGATGATGTGATCCGCAAAGCGGAACAGACTGGTGCTGTAGAAACATTATTTGGACGCAGACGGTATATTCATGGTATTACCAGCCGGAATAAATTGGAAAAATCAGGGGCGGAGCGGATTGCTGTAAATACTCCTATACAGGGTTCTGCGGCTGATATTGTAAAGCAGGCTATGCTGGATGTAACAGTAGCATTGACGCGGAACCGGTTGCCGGCACAATTACTGTTGCAGGTTCATGACGAACTGATTTTTGAATGTCCCGAAAATATTGCCTCAGAAGCTGCAGCATGTATAAAATCCACGATGGAAAATGTCATTACATTGCGGGTACCGTTGAAAGTATCTGTGGAAACCGGTGTCCGGTGGGGTGATTTCCATTGATAAAGAATTTTTGTTCCGGCGGCCGGACTGAAGGAACCGGTGCGGATATACCCGCCGGCGGTACCGGGGAAAAATCCCCGGCAATTTTCTACTCCCGGCAAAAACATTGTCCGGTTGTATGCGTAACCGGACCTATGGCAGCGGGTAAAAATGCTGCTGCTGATATACTTGCCGCCCGGGGATGGGCATGTGTTGATGCAGATATGGTGAACCGGTCTGTTTTACAGCAGATGACACTGCAACTGGTTGAACTGCATCAACCTGCTGCAGCCCGTCTCGGATTATCTTTGTTGCAGCCTGACGGAAGTCTGAACCGGGCGGCAATCGCCCGGATTGTGTTTGCAGACCCGGAAGCGCTTCATGCCCATGAAGCTTTGCTCCATCCAGTGATTGACCGGAAGCTGAACGAGTTTATTGATTCCCATCCTGATGTTCCTGTTGTATTGAATGCAACTGTTTTGTATAAAACTCCTGTTATTAACCGCTGCAGTATAATTCTTTTTGTTGACGCGCCTTGTGTCATCCGCTTCATTAGAGCGCGACACCGGGATCATATGTCTTTCCGGCAAATTTCAGCAAGATTCCGTTCCCAGAAACATATCTTTACTAAATATAAAAATTCAAATGCCGATATATACAGGGTATGGAACATCGGCAGTCCATGCGCATTGGAACGCAAAATTGAAAGGATGTTGATATTATGGAACAGAAACGGATATTGTGGATTATTGCAGCAGTAGGTGTTTTTTTTCTAGTTGTCATCGGTGCAGCATTGATTCTGTACTCCCCGACTCAGGCAACCGATCCGGCGATAGCTTCACTTCAAATTCAGAATGATACATGGACCCGTCCTTCGGCAGCTTCGGGAACGTCATCTCTGGAACCTGTTCAGAATGTACCAGATGTTGCTGTGACGGATATTTCTGCATCAGGTTCTGAAGTCCTGCCGGGTACTGCCGGTACGTCAACCGGAGCTGGAGCACCGACAGTTGACAATCTGCCCGCTGCGGTTGACGGCATGACCGTTATTTCCGGCAATACAACAGTTTACGGAACCGGAATGACGACAACAATTGATTTGAATACATTGAAATATTCAGCTCCAGTACAGTCGTCATCAGTAACGGCAATGAATCAGGTTGCTGCTGATGCTGTATCTTCCGCAGCTGCCGCAAAACCGTCAGCTCCTGGTGTACCTTCAGATCCGCCAAAACCAGATCCAGCTGCTGTTCCGAAAAAAGAAAAAGCAGAAGCTGTACCAGCACCTGTTGCAAAAACAACTACCGCAACTGCTTCTGCATCGACTGCGGCAGAAGCAAAAACAACGGTATCAACAACATTGCCGGATGTTTTCTGGGTTCAGGCTGCATCTTTTACCAGTAAACGAAATGCAGAAGATGCCCGGGAAGCATTGACTGCAAATAAAATTGAAAGTGAGATTTTTACGTATACCGGTTCTGATAACAAAACGTACTACCGGTTGCGGGCTGGTCCATACGTAACAAAAACAGAAGCGGAATTCTGGCGGTCAAGAATTATGCTTATAGATGAATTTGCTGATACCCAGAGTTACGTTACTAATTCTTCTGCAAAAAAACAGTAAATTTTTTATATTCTGTGTAAAACGGCTTTCCGTTGAAGTGCACCCCTAAAGTTGGACAAAAAAAGTTCAATTTTAGGAGGTGCATTTTTAATGTCCAAATACACAGAGGAATTGAAAAAGCAAATAGTACTTGAGCACAAAATAAAGCATTATGGGGCCCGGGTACTGCAAAGGAAGTATGGAGAATGAATACCTAAA
>CALXOI010000092.1 GCA_944389965.1 uncultured Treponema sp. | reverse complement strand
TGATTCTTTTACCGGACCGGCTGTCCCGGTACGCAGATGCGGCTCCGGCAGTAACGATAGAAAAAAAGACAGCAAAAAATATCACTGCGACAATGATGGACTGAATATCGGCCGATGATTCTCCATCATCCTGTACAGCCTCGGCAACCAGTTCCGCGTTATCTGTAGCGACACCTGCCATATTCCGGATACCGGCAATAATACCGGCACCGTAATCCCCGCTGCGGAAATACGGAGCTATCACATTGCGGATAATCAGCCCGCATTTCACGTCAGTAAGCAGTGGTTCAAGACCATAACCGGTTTCAATACGCAGTTCCCGGTCATCCAAAGAAACGACCAGCAATGCGCCGTTATCCGTATCGGCTTGTCCCAGCTTCCAGGCTTCAGCAACATCCAATGAAAACGTTTCTATCGGTTCTCCTTCCAGCGATGGTACCGTTAATACCGCCATCTGGACACCGGTCTGGTCATTCAGCACTGTCAGATATTCCGTCAGTTCCATCTTTTCCGCTTCAGACATGATTCCGGCGGTATCATTTACCGGCCCTGCCCAGGATGGAACCGGTACTGACCACAGGCTGCCCGGCAACAGCATGACTACCGGCAGGCAGATTATTCTCATCAGTATCCGTAGCTGCTTCATTCTTCATCCTCCAGAACGACAAGTCCGTCAGGAAGCTCATCGGGATTTTTATCCGGATCAGCATCTCCGGGAAAATATTCAGCCAGCAGTTCCCCGCAACGCTCCACCGCCCGGATAAAAGCACCGGCAGCATCATCGGTTCCCAATCCTTCCGCCAAATCAGACGCTATTAAATTCCATAATTCCGGATGAATCCGGGCACTGATGCCGGTATCTGCCAGAATCCGCACTTCCCGTTCCATATATGACACAAATATCAGAATCCCGGAGCGGTTACGGGTAGCGTATACACCGCTTTCCACAAAATGCCGGAGGGCGCGGTTATAGACTTTCAGGCTGCGCACCCGGCGGGGAACAATCAGCCGGTCAACAGCCGGCACATTTGCCACCAGAAACAGCAACGCTGTTGTCCCGAAACACGTAATACCGTAAAATGCCGGCAGATGCCATACCGCCGCCCCCCACAGGAGTTTATCCAACAGGTGCTGTATGGAACCGGCAAACGGCAGCAACAGGGCAAAAAACAATACACCGGTTCCCAACGCATACATCAGCTCATAAGAAGAATACCGGGCACTTTCCGCTGTTACCGCTAGGGCAATTTCACCGGTAGTATGCTTTTCAGCGGAATCCACCGCTGCCTGTATATCTTCAAACGCCTGTTCCGACAGTTTCAGGCGGCGCAGCATATCCGTTTTTTTCATATACACTCCTAATCAAAAGAAACCACAGGAGCTGACTGGGCGGCACTGTCCGCAGTAAATTTTTCTTTTGTCCTGAACCCGCTCATATTGGCAATGATGTTCCGGGGAAACTGTCTGATAAACGTATTGTATTCCGTAACAGAATCATTGAACCGCCCCCGCTCCACAGTGATACGGTTTTCGGTACCTTCCAATTGATCCTGGAGCGCAAGGAAATTTTCGTTTGCCTGTAATTCCGGATAGTTTTCTGTTACCGACAGCAACCGCTGCAATGCACCGCCCAGAGAATTCTGTGCTTCCTGGAACTGCCGCAGTTTTTCCGGATCATCCAAATCAGCGGCAGACAGCTGCATTACTCCGCCGGCTTTGGAACGGGCTTCCGCTACATCAGTAAGAACCTGGGACTCATGGGAGGCATACCCTTTGACTGTTTCCACCAGGTTCGGAATCAAATCATACCGGCGCTGGTATACATTCTGTACCTGTGCCCACTGATTGGAAACCTGTTCATCCAGTGTTACCATTTTATTGTAATTTCCCGCATAAAACTGGCAGCCGGCTACAATTACAACAACAATGATACCTATAACTACCAGTGCAATTTTCATTCCGCTTTTCATAAAACCTCCCGGCCCGATACCAAGGCCGCTGCTGTAATTAATATTCTATGTTAAATATACCGGTTTTTACCAGTCAACGGCAACAGTACCGCTCATTTACTAACCGCTGCATTTCTGCTACAATTTCTGCATGGTTATTTCATCTATTGATTTAAAAGACGGAAAAGTTGTTCAACTGAAAAACGGAAAGGATATGGTTCTGGAGCGGGACAACCCTGTGGAACTGATACAGGAATTCAACCGCTACGGCGAAACCGCGGTAATAGATTTAGATGCAGCGTTGGGAAACACCGCACCGGACGGAACCACTGCAAACACAGATATACTGAAATCCCTGCTGCGGCAGGGCAGCGTCCGGGTTGGTGGCGGTATCCGCACCGTAAAAAAAGCGAAAGAACTTGTTTCACTGGGAGCGGAAAAAGTTATTATCGGATCAGCCGCATTCAACACCCATCCGTCCGGTAACGGAGACATTCTGAATACCGCATTTCTGGAAGAACTGACAGCAGCAATCGGCAGACAGCGCATTATTATTGCGGTTGATGCTCTGAACGGGGAAATCGCCGTAAAAGGCTGGACAGAAACCGCCGGTATTCCGCTGCTGGACGGAGCCAGAGCCGCGGAAAAATATGCTTCGGAACTGCTGTTCACCTGTGTGGAACGGGAAGGCTGCATGACCGGCACGGATATGGCACTGGTACAACAGCTGCGGAACTCCGTTTCCTGCCGGCTTACTGCAGCCGGCGGCGTTTCTTCCCTGGAAGAAGTCACCGCTTTGGAAAACCTGGGCTGTGATGTCCAGCTGGGTATGGCACTGTATACCGGTGCGGTGTCCCTGAAAGACGCATTCATCAGCTGCCTGAACTGGAAGAAGACTCCCATGATACCGGTAATTGCCCAGAGTACCGCCGGAGAAGTATTGATGATGGGATTTGCTAACCGGGAAGCCTTTGAAAAAACATTTTCCAGCGGGAAACTCACGTTCTGGAGCCGGACCCGGAATGTCCTGTGGACAAAGGGAGAACATTCAGGCAACTATCTGGAAGTTGTCAAACTGCGGGCTGACTGCGACCGGGACACTGTTCTGGCAACAGTTATTCCCCACGGACCAGTATGCCACACCGGCAGCTGGAACTGCTTTACATCGGAAGCAGATGCGGCTTCTACCATGGAACGCCTTTACGGCATTATTGCGGAACGGTTTGCAAACCCGAAACCCGGTTCATACACCGCAACCCTTGACGGGGAACGGGTGAGGGAAAAAATAGAAGAAGAAGCAGAAGAACTGACAGAAGCAGAAACCCACGAAGACGTTGTGTGGGAATGCGCCGATCTTCTGTATTTTATCAATGTGCTGATGTATCAGGAACAAGTTACCTGGAAGCAGGTACTTGACGAGCTTGACCGCCGGCATAAAAAATAGGCATAAAAACAGCCGGTACATAATTCAAAACATTCACCCGGGAGGAACCCATGTCTGTCATTCCAATAGTATCCGCCGGCAGTCTGCCGGAATCATTTTTTGCGCCCCGGACATTTTCCGCGGGAACGGCTGAAACGGTGGCCGGTATTCTGGAACAGGTACACCGGGACGGGGATGCAGCCCTGCACCGGTTCGCAGAACAATTTGACCGGATAAATCCGGAATATTTTGAAATACCGGCGGAAACAGCAACCCGTGCAGCCGGTGATTTACAGAAAAAATACCCGGCACGGTACGATGCCTTGTGTTATTCCCGGGATCTTGCGCTGAAATTCGCCCGGATGCAGCGGGAATCATTCACCGATTTTGAATCGGAGCTGGAGCCGGGACTCTTTACCGGACAGCGGACAATTCCCGTTGACCGGGCAGGACTGTATGTTCCGGCAGGCCGGTTTCCACTCCTTTCCAGCGTAATTATGACGGCGGCACCGGCACTGGCAGCAGGCTGCCCGGAGGTTATCCTGTGTACACCGCCCCGCCCGCATCCTGACGGAAACAGATCTCCCTATGCAGACCTGGGAATTCTGGCAGTGGCGTCTTTGTGCGGTATCCACCGGATTTTTGCCTGCGGCGGAGCCCAGGCAATAGCCGCCATGGCATATGGAACAGAATCAATTCCCCGCTGCGATGTTATTGCCGGCCCGGGAAACAAATATGTGGCAGAAGCAAAAAGACAGGTGTACGGAACAACCGGTATCGATATGCTGGCAGGGCCTACGGAAGTATTTATTATCGCTGATGAATCTGCAAATGCTGAATGGGTAGCGGCAGATATGCTGGCACAGGCTGAACACGACCCGGACGCACAGGCAGTTCTTGCCACTCCCAGCCGGGCGCTGGCAGAAGCGACGGCACAGGCAATCGAACGCCAGCTGGCAAACCTTGCTACTGCAGAGACCGCCCGGCGCAGCATATCCGGTAACAGCTGCATCATTATCACAGATACATTGGAAACAGCCGCAGACATTGCAAACCGGAAAGCCCCGGAACATCTGGAGCTGGCAGTTGCACCCGGCAGAGCCCGGGATACACTGGCAGCAACCGTACATAATTTTGGTTCCCTGTTTATCGGACACGGTGCAGCGGAAGTATTAGGTGATTACGCAGCCGGGCTGAACCACACCCTTCCGACGTCAACGACTGCCCGGTTTACCGGCGGACTTTCCGTACGGTGTTTTTTGAAAACAGTCACAACCCTGCGGGCAGATACCCGTGCACCAGGATGCCGAAAATCGCTCCAGGCAGCGGCAGAATTAGGGGATGCAGAGGGACTGGCCGGCCACGCACAGGCGGCACGAATCCGGCTTTGCTAAACTGAATCCGGTGGTGTACCGTAATATCGCAGCACATAATTTTGCCTGCAGAATTACTCTTGGCATTACTTGATAAAATGCAACGGGAGTCCCCCGCTCACTTTGTCCGGGCAGGCTGGCGGGTATAGACTGCACTGTACCGGAGACGGCGGCAGGTGCCGGCAGCGACAACTGAAGTGGCAGACTTGGCGGTTCCGGAATAAGACGGTGCAGTTAGCAGAACAGCCGTCCCAACAGCTGTGATACACTATCCGGTCACCGCCGGTACCGCACAACCGGCACCACTTCCTGCCAGCCACGATGATCATTCAAGCTTGACACAGCAGTCATTCCAGCTAGACACAGCGGTTATTCTAGCTTGACACACTGTTGTGTCTAGGCGTGTACAAGGGTATGTGCAGAATTATTTCTGCCACCTGCCATATCTTGTGTACCAGTTAAGCATCCAGCGGAACAGCACCAGGCATCTTAAGCCTGCCCGGCTCAGCTGCATCGTGCTGCTGCGCCAACAGTTCCATAATCCGGTCAACTGTCTTTTGCTTAGGGTCAATACCCCGGTCTTCCGGGTGTTCCCCCAAAGATGCAATTACCTGATTACGGAACGCTTTACATTCCATCACGGGGCTCGCTGTCATGCGCAGTACATCCGGTGTCACCAAATCAGCAATCATGTCACCGGGAGCAGCAGGATTTATCCGAAGACAATTACCATTAATGGAAACAAGTATCATCACATCAAACATCCGCAGATAGGAATCAATTTCCCGCACACCCCGCTTTGTTTCCGGTTTACCGGGGCGGTACCGGGTTCCACTGGGAAATACCAGTATAATCTGTCCCCTGCGCTTTGCGGCATCCATTGCCCGCATAGAAGCCATATTGATTCTGCGGCTTTTTGCTTCCTCCGCAGCCCGCTCTTCCGGATTGGTAACAGCAGCAAGGCTGCGGCTGGGATAAATTACAATACGGGTAAACCCTTCTGCCCACGCTTTAACCATGGGATTCTGCTCGTTCAGTTTTAATCCTGCCATGGCAACAATCCGGGAAGATACATCTTTACCGAAATCCCCTTCGGCACGTTCCAGAAGGTAACACAAAGCCGGCAAGTCCACATTGCTGTAATGTTCCATCAGAATAAGTCCCCGTTTACCGGCTTTTACCTGTTCCAGAAAGTCTTTAAAATGTTCACAACCATCAATACCAGAACCGGGCAACAGATTGTCATCCATCATGCTGTCCATAATTTTGCGGGTACCGGGATTTGATTCCTGATACACGTTTGTTTCGTCTATTTTATCCGCAGCGTGTGCCAGCCGGGCAAGCTCACCAAAGTATTTTTTATACCGTTCCCCTAACGGAATTCCGTTCATATCCGCTCCTTTCATTATGTTCTGATTTTTATGTTTCTTTAATAAATAAAAAACAACAGACTGTCTTTTTACAGTACCCCGATTTATACTGGTTGTCAAGAATCGGTTGCACATAAGCCGCTTTTCTGATTATATATCTGTATGGACAATAAACATACCCTTCAGACCGTTTTTATTTTTGCATTATTTGCATTGATGTTTGCACTGGTTGTGTGCATGTTGTTCCCGTTTTTTACCGTGATTTTATGGACAATCCTGCTGTATATAATACTGAACCCGCTGCACCGCCGGTGTCTTAACCGGATAAAAAAATCGGGTAAGTTATACACCATAAAACGCCACCTGCTGGCAGCGTTATTTTCCATCGGTATCCTGTTGATAATTGTGGGACCGCTGGTAGCAATAGCAGCCCTGCTGATTCAGCAGCTGCTGTCGGTATTGAATACGGTGGAAACATTCATCACCCAAAATCCTGATTTTTTTTCACAGTCGGAACTGGGACAGTTTATCACCGCACAAGTACAAAAATTGAGCTTGAGTTATATTGATTTGAATTCCATTGATATACGGACAAATTTAATCAGTTTTGTCCGGCAGTACAGTTCCCGGATTCTTTCTGCAGGAACATCAGTTATCAGCGGAACCGGGTCGTTTCTTATGTCCATTGCATTTATTGCGTTTGCCTTGTACTTTTGTTTTCTGGACGGCAGGTATCTGGCATCGCTGATTGCAAAGGCGATTCCGATTGATTCCCGGTATATGGCAGCTTTGATGAAAAAATTTGCAGAAATTACCCGCCACCTGTTTTCCGGGTACATTCTGGTTGCGTTGTATCAGGGATTTACGGCTTTTATTATTATGGTGATTTTTGGGGTGAAAGGCGCCCTGCTGTTTTCAGTAATTCTGATGTTTGCCTCATTTATTCCTTTATTTGGGGCAGCCATTGTATGGGTACCGGTCGGTGTCTTTTTATGCGCAACTACTTCTGTAGTAAAAGGGGTGCTGTTCCTGATTATCTGCGGTGTCTGTGTCAGTATGTTGGACAATTTCCTGCGCCCCTTGTTTTTGAAAGACCGGATTAAAGTGCACCCGCTGATTATCTTTTTTGCCATATTAGGCGGATTGAATGTATTTGGTATGAACGGGCTGGTTCTGGGCCCCATGATTGTAATACTATTCTTTACTGTACTGGATATGCTGGTAAACCCGGACAATGACCCGCAGGATACGCTGGCACAAATAGAATCTGAATAAAACAAAACGGACAGGTACCGCCCGGTATTTGTGTCTTGCGCAGCCGGCACAATGCAGGTACAGGCGGCTTGCGGTTTGCGTGCCGCAACCGCTAATCCGGAACAGGATTTTTTACCCGAAATATACTTTTCCCGCACAGAACCCGAACCCGGTGTTCCCAGACGAGGCAATTCCGGTTCTGTATATCTTGCGGAAACCGCATAAAAAAGCCGTCCCGAACCGGGACGGCATAGTGTAACAGCAACGGTTATTTATTTTTCACCGGGGACAGGAGCAATAAGCTTATACACGACCGGAGCCGCAAATTTGGGTCCTCCAGCACCTATATATGTATCACCATTAAAATCTATTTTACCTTGATAGTATGCAGAATAACGATCTGTATTGGTATGCTTTGTTGCATCATATTGAGCAACCCAAATCCAATTTTTTTGCTCTTCATATGACGAATTAGTCTTATCCTTTTCTGTAAATCGATCCGGCTGTTTGAATCCAATAGCATAATACTCTCCAGATTTAGGGACAGGAATAATAACACTCCTTGACTCACCTTCTTCTATAGGATTATTACTAAAATCATAACTTACACCAGAAACAACTGTGAATTCTGCATCTACAGTATCAATAGCAGCGTCATTTTTTGGTGCCAATACAGTCAAACCAGTAATTTTATAATCACCATGCCAAATTCCCTCTTTCATCTCAAAAGAACTATCTGGCTTAACCGAGTCTTTTCCATATTCATTATTTTTTATCGTATAAATTCCAGCGGGAGATACTTCTGCTTTATAATCTTTTGCTTCAATACCAACTCCATTCCCACTTTTAATCGTTACGGTTCCCCGATAATCAACCTCTCCAGCTTGTGCATTTTTTGTCTCTTTCGGAGCAAATTTTGGCATAGAGATATATAACACCACATCCCGTGTTTCTTTTCCAGAAAAGAAAGCATCTTTAAATGTAAAAGTCCACGTTTTTTCGGTCTTATCTTGTTTTGGGCCTGCAGTAAGAATACCAGTATAATTGTCAGGCCATGCCAAGGCTGTTCCATCTGTATCTGCAATCATCCACCAATCGATTTCGGTATTAGTATCATCATCCTTATCAGAATATGTTAATACGAGCGTCTTCTTTGCAGCATCTCCTGTAAGATTTCCTTGACTACCCCATTTTCCAGTGTCACCCGTACCTAATTCTTCTGCCTGTTTACACCCAACTGCGGTCAGCAATACTGCGGCAAGGGCGCCCAGCAGCAACGCATTCCCCAATTTCTTCATAGTTATACTCCTTCATAAAAATATAGTATGTATATACTATATATGCTTTCTGTCAGAAAAAAAAGAAAAAAATCGTAAAAATTATGTTTTTTTATTATTTTTTTTACCGAATGCATACTTTTTTTCTATTTTCTACAATATGCTTGCCGGCAGATACGTCTAAATTGTCTCTGCACACGCACCAGCTCCTGCGTGAACCCGCCACACCGTTACAGGTGTCGCCGGCAGTCCCATCCCGGTATCCGCCGGCGCTCCCGTCAGCAGTCCCCGGCTTCTTCCAGCTCCCTCACCCGTTCCGGGGAAAGACCGGTAATCTCCGCCACTTCGGCTGCGTCATAACCGCGGGCAAGCATGTTCCGGGCTG
>CALXOI010000091.1 GCA_944389965.1 uncultured Treponema sp. | reverse complement strand
GGGGGGGGGGGGGGGGGGGGGGGGGGGGGGGGGGGGGTGGGGGGGGGGGGGGGGGGCGGGGGGGGGGAGAGGTGTGTTTCAACCTGCACACCGGACTATTATCACTGGACACAATGGATTTTCCTTCAATTATATAAAAAAGGACTGGCATACGAAGCTGAAACACCAATTAACTGGTGTCCCAGTTGTCTCACCGGACTGGCAAACGAGGAAGTAAAAGAAGGCCGTTGCGACAGATGCGGAACACCCGTTACTAGAAAGACAATCCGGCAGTGGATACTTAAAATTACCGCATATGCTGACCGGTTACTGGAGGATTTGGATACGCTTGACTGGCCGGAATCCGTAAAGCTGATGCAGCGTAACTGGATTGGAAAAAGTGAAGGTGCAGAAGTATCTTTCAAAATTGCAGATGAAGCAGGAAACCCTACCGACAACGAACTGTTAGTATACACAACCCGGGCTGATACACTGTACGGGGCAACATATATGGTTGTAGCCCCTGAACATAAACTGGTTCCAATTCTGACAACACCTGAACAGAAAAATGCGGTGGATGCCTATATTGCTGAGGCTGCAAAAAAGAGCGATTTAGAACGGACAGATCTGGCAAAAGATAAAACAGGTGTTTTCACCGGTTCGTATGCAGTAAATCCAGTAACCGGAACAAAGATTCCCATCTGGATTTCAGATTATATTCTTATTTCTTACGGAACAGGTGCCATCATGGCAGTTCCTGCCCATGATGACCGGGACTGGGCTTTTGCAAAAAAATTCAATCTTCCCGTTATTAAGGTTGTCGCTTCCAAAGCAGAAATTTCAGATCTGGGCAACGGAGATGAACAAGCAGGGGCTGCAATACTTGTTGAAGCTGCGAAAAATCCTGAAGCATACAAAAAACTGACCGAGCAACATCCCGATATATTCTTTACCGCAGAAGAATGTACCGCAGCGGATGGATACAGCATTAATAGCGGGGAATTCACCGGACTTCCGACCGGTCAAACTATTCCAGCGATGATTGCCCGGCTGACAGAAAAAAAGATTGGACGTAAAGCAGTTAATTTCAAACTGCGGGATTGGGTTTTCAGCCGGCAAAGATACTGGGGTGAACCGATTCCGCTGGTTCACTGTCCAAAATGCGGATGTGTTCCTATCCCGGAAGACCAGCTTCCGCTTGAATTGCCTGACGTGAAAACATATCAGCCGACAGGAACAGGAGAAAGTCCGCTGGCAGGAATAGATAATTGGGTGAACTGTACATGCCCGGTTTGCGGCGGATCTGCCCGAAGAGAGACAAATACCATGCCTCAATGGGCTGGTTCCTGCTGGTATTACCTGCGGTACCTGGATCCGGAAAATACAAAGGAATTCGCTTCAAAAAAAGCAATCGATTACTGGATGCCGGTAGATTTATATGTAGGCGGAGCTGAACATGCCGTCCTTCATCTGTTGTATGCCCGGTTCTGGCACAAAGTACTCTACGATTTAGGGCTGGTGAATACAAAGGAACCTTTTCAACGGCTGGTTAATCAGGGAATGATTACGTCTTTTGCGTTCCAGCGGAAAAATAAAACGCTGGTTCCGGCGGATTCTGTAGAAGAACTGTCACCAGGCGTATACACAGAAAAAGCAACTGGGGAACCATTGGAACGGGTAATCGCAAAAATGTCAAAATCCTTGAAGAATGTCATAAACCCGGATGATGTTATCCGGGACTACGGTGCAGATTCTGTTCGTATGTATGAAATGTTTATGGGACCCCTTGAAGTTTCCAAACCGTGGAATACGCAAGGCTTAATCGGTATCAACCGGTTTTTAGAGAAAATCTGGTCCATTTCTGAAAAACCTGTTTCTGATATTCCATTACAGGGCAATTTATCTTCCCAGATTGTTGAAATCAGAAAACTGTACCATAGAACAGTAAAAAAAGTTACAGAGGATACAGCTTCCTTGTGTTTTAATACGGCAATAAGCCAGATGATGATATTCATCAATGAAGCGGCGAAATTACAGGAGCTTCCCCGGGAAATCTGGACCGGTTTTGTAAAAATTCTGTCACCGTATGCCCCCCACTTAGGCGAGGAATTGTGGCAAAAACTGGGAAATAATAAAACAATTGCATACGAATCATGGCCGGTATATGATGAAACCTACTGTAAGGATGACACTTGTACGATTGTAGTACAAGTAAATGGTAAAAAACGGGATGAATTCCAAGCGCAAATCGACACAGATAAATCCGAGCTTGAGCAAAGAGCGCTGCAGACAGCCGGAGCACAAAGATTTACCGAAGGAAAAACACCTGTCAAAATAATTGTTGTGCCCGACAAATTAGTCAACATTGTTGTAAAATAACTATGAGACAATCTAGTTCCGGACGCACGGAATATTCAGAAGCAAAGCGATCCCGGCTTATTCTCTATGCCGGCTGGATTGCACTCGCCGGGAACTTGCTTCTTGCTGTATTAAAACTGGTCACAGGCATTGCAGGAAACAGTCTGGCTGTATTAGGTGACGGTATCGACTCCGCTACAGATGTAGTCATTGCCGGTATAACACTGATCATTAGCCGAATTATACTGCTACCGTCAGATGCGGAACACCCATGGGGACACGGCCGGGCAGAAACAACAGCTACTATGGTTCTGGCGTTTTTAATTTTTTACGCAGGTATGCAGTTGTCTGTTTCAGCAGTTAAATCCCTCTATTTTTACTTTACCGGACAAGTCCAGCTGAATACACCGGGACTGCCGGTTATCATTGCAACCTGTATATCTATCGCCGGGAAACTCATTCTGGCAGGTACCCAGGTTTATTTTGCCCGGATAGCTGTAAGTCCGATGCTGCGCGCCAATGCACAGAATATGCTGACAGACAGTATTATTTCTGTCTCTGTCCTTGCAGGACTTGCTGCCGCAAAAATATTCAACCAGCCAATGTTTGATTCAATTATAGCCGGGCTTGTCGGGTTGTGGGTAGTTAAAAATGCCGTCAAAATCTTTCTTCAAATGAACCTGGAATTGATGGATGGAACCCATAACAAGGACTTATATGAAAAACTGTTTACAGCTATCAGGCAAGTGCCCGGAGTATCCAACCCCCACCGGGCACGGATTCGAAAAATTGCTTCCCGATGGGACATAGATATTGACATTGAAGTGGACGCAAATTTATCTGTACATGAAGCACATGAAATCGCAGGGCAAGTAGAAGAAGCAGTCAGATCGACTATTCCGGATGTATATGATATAATGGTTCATATAGAGCCGGCAGGCCACATGAGTCATCATCCGAAGGAACAATTCGGCTTGAATGAATCAAATATCTGAGCCGTCTTCCCGCCATGCATGAATAAATTCCAGCATAAACTGTTGAATATTTGAGAACCATTTCTTCTGGAACTGAACTGCAGGAACACCGATATATCGGTAATGCCAGCATTCCCACCGGTATCCAGTAATATCTTCATAGCCCTGGGGAAAAGACAATGACCACCCAAAATCACCTGCATAGGTATCCAGCCATTTTCCCGCAGCGGTTTCTGCAAAATCATCTGTGATTGAACCAAAATCAATGACAGTTCCCAACTGGTGCTGACTGGTTCCCGGTGCAGCAGATTCCCGGTCAGCAGCTTCTTTACCCATCTCTCGAACATTCCGCTCATATACAACTGTTTGATAGTCATACGACCGGTAAGTAGAACTAACTAATAGCGTAATACCATCATTCCGGGCAGCGGTACTCATTTTTCTCAAAGCAAGCTCTACAGGAACCCGGAGAGATAAATCTGCTCTATTCAACAGATAAAAATCGTTCTGCACCAATGGAATGATATCTTCTGGAACGTAATCGGGAGACAAAAAATGTGATTTATCAACTAACAACAAAAGATTATCTGTATCTGATTCCAAAACAGTATATAAATCAGCCAAAAATTCAGCAGCATCACCGTTCACGATACCTTGCCTTGTCCGTTCAGAAAGTTTACTGAAAACCCGCTGAAGCTTTTCAAGTTCCGCAGCATTCACAGATGTATTCCCAATATCCGCTGTTTCAGTCTTTTCTACAGGAGAGGATATTTTTTCTGCGTTTTTTGAGCAGACCGGTACCGCAAAACAAATTATACTTAAACACACCAGTAGCACGGATCTCATAAATTAAAGAGCCTCTGTCACAGAATGAATGATATGAAAAGAATCGGTAAAGCCTGTTGCATCAAGAGCTTTTTGTGCCCCATTAGACGGTCTCATGATATACAGTTTATGACCGTATTCTTCACCATCATTAAAAACCCCAAAAATAACACTAATTCCGGAAGAATCCATAGTAATAACTTCTGCCAAATCAATAACTAGATTTGTTTCTTTAATCAAAGCATAAGCTTTCTGCTGAAACTCTGTAAAATTATAAGAATCAATAACCCCGGCTAACTCCAGCAGGGCATAGTTCGCACCACGTTTTTCTTGAATTTTTAATTGTTCCATAATAAATACTCCGTACCAAAAAACAAAATTTATCTGCTCAAATATTTTAGAACAAGAACAGTTATATCAGCTTCCAGCTCCTTTGAAGTAAAAGCAAGCAAATTTTGGTATGTAAATTGTGCCAGTTTATCGGAAGCATACGTCAAATTTTCCATAATGGATTTTTGAATCCGATCCTTACCAAACATTTCTCCCCGCAATGAAAGAGAATCTATCAAACCTTCCGTACAAGCAAACACTATATCACCGGGATTAAGTTTGATCTTTTTTACCTTAACCAGTTTTTCAATATTTTTTGCAAACCCCAGAACCCGGCCTTCTCCCTGGATTTCAATAACATTGTTATATGCCTGAGTATAGAGTAATAATGCCGGTACACCACAATTTATATAATACATTACGTTTTCTTTGAAATCCATCAATGCAAAAACACCCGAAAAGAATGTCCCTTTCGGAAGATTAAATCTGATAAATGCATTAACTTTTTGAATCAACTCTTTGAAATCTTTTGTCTCTGACAAAAAAGTTCTGATAATTGATTTTAAAATAACCATAGACATACTTGCTGTAATACCTTTACCGTTCATAGCACCAAGAACAAAAATATGACGTTCATCCGTCAAGCGGATAAAATCAATAAATTCTCCGCCGATATTATGGGCAGGCACCATCAAATATCCTACATCGACTTTAGGATTCTTAATAAAATCCATATTTTCCTGAATCGAGTGAATAATCTGATCAGACATTTTTATTTCACGATTCACAGTTCCCACAACAGATTCATTGGCAACACTGTGCATATAATACCCTATCAGGAAAAAATAAGAATACAACTTTGTAAAAACAGAATAATCATATGTCGTATATACATTTCCCAACCGTTTTTGATTGAGAAGAATCAAACCGAGCAAACGGCGACCTTCAACCAAAAGGATACAAACTTCAGAATGAGTATCTTCAAATATTTTTCTCATCCTGTCTTTTATATTGTATAAAACGTGCTGGGTATCCAACTGATTTTTAAAAACAATAGTTCTATTGATATTTAATAAAGAATCAAATACCGGATTATCAGCCGGAATATGAACAGCAAAATCAGAAGAACAATACACTGTTTCAAAATCAACCCCGTAATTCATCATGATATGGATTCCGGTAGTACCAATATTGTTTGAAAATATTGCATTTAGCTTAGCCGTCACTTCTTCTGGTCCGGCACTGTAATCCAACTCGGCCAAATCATTTTCCAGCTGCTTTTCATAACTTGAATTAAATGTATTAGACCGCCGTGAAAAAAATTTCACCATCACATGGGAAAAAGCCAGCAGCAACACAACAACAGCAATCAAACTCAGAATAAAAAGAACCAGGGAAGAATCCCGCAACGGCAGACATGCGGCTACAGCCAGCCCGCCGACAATACCGGGAACAACGTATACTAAAATAACCTGGAAAACCTGCTGTAAAATATATTTCAAATCATACAGAATATTTACTGTTACTGCTTTATATAAAATCAACAGCAGAACAGCACACGGGAAAGAATACAAACTATTAAACATCGGTGCAAATTGTGATGCCACTGTAAAAAAGAATATTAGTCCGGCAAAAATGACAAGCCCTGAAATATTGATGAGCATTTTCTGTCTGTCAAGCTTTGTACGGGTATTGTAAGGATTTACAAGTGACACCAAAATTGCCAAACACGGTAATCCATAATACAGGATAAAATCATAAGCCTGCAACCATGTAAATGAAAGATTTTCACTGATACTCTGTGATGAATACAGAACTCCGGTATTTTCAGAAACTATAATTCCGGTCGTTTTTGAAAAAATAATAAAAACTGTACATATAATAAGTATAATTTTAAAAAAGAATACAACCTGTCTTTTTTTGAACAAAGGAAACTGCATACAATAGAATGAAATAAATATCACAAACATTGAACGCATGATCAGCTGGAGCATTCCAAGTAATAACCAGAATTTAATATTTTCATAATATGGCATTAATAAAACAATCACTTGAAGTATTGTTGCAACAATGAGAATCAAAATACTGTTAATAAAAGCATCATTTCTTTTCTCAAAAAACTTATCCACATGAAATGAAAATCCAAGCAGAAAAAATATTAAAATAATATTCAGAACTAAAAAGGACATATACTACCCCTCAACCTTTGCAACCAGCATAGTAACATCATCCCGCAGTTTTTTGTCACCATTATATGACAAAACGAGGTCTGCGATGTCATTAATAAAATGGTGGGAAGATTTATACGCACTGTTTTTGATCGTATCTATATATAAATCGGTATTCCCCAACTCTACTCCATCTTTATCCATGACTTCAGACACACCGTCGGATGCCATAAGAATAAGATCCCCACGGAATAATTTCTGCTCGGCTGGCTCTATATCATCCAAATCAATAATTCCGATTAGTGAACAATTCGATGTCAGCGGCTTGATTTTATATCCGTCAGGGGCTTTTGTTACAATAATAGGATCCGACATAGATGCATTAATATATTTAATTGTCATTTTCTGCGTATCTACAATACTGATAAACAGAACAGTATACTTGTCCTGTAAATGCATATTCTTGATTGCCCGGTCAACAGCTTTAACAACACCTGTTAAATCGTCTTTGTTTTCAACAATTTTAACGGTATTCATTACCAATCCCATGACCAATGCAGCAGCAAGCCCTTTACCGGATACATCACCAAGCATCAAAAGTGTCCGATGTTCATCAAGAGGCAGTACCGTATAATAGTCACCGGAAACATTCACTAAGGGACGGAAATAAGCCGCAATATCCAAGTGGGGAATCTCAGGCATTTCCTGTGGCAAGAATGATTTTTGAATATCCGCCAGTAACGACCATTCTTTGGAGAGTTCTGCTATTTCACTCAGGGAAGAAATAATTTTCGCCCGGTCTCTGAACCGGGAAAATTCTTCAAATAACATTTGATAAATCAGCATATCAAATAAGTGGGTATATTTGCAAAATACATATAAATGGATATTTTCTTTTATCAGGAAAAAACCCCTGGACTCCCGATACTCAGATGTCAACCCGAAATCTTTATCAATAAAATACACACCATCGGTTTTTAATTCCGAAAAATTTAAATCAAGAAGCCGCATTGTTTCTGCAGAACATGTCAACCGATCAGGACTGTTGTAAATGACATACTTTTTTGCCCTGTCGATATATAACACGGAACAGTCGCCTTCAATTTCAAGAATCTGCCCGACAATTTCAAAAAAATCATCCAATGAATAACAGGAACGAAGTTTTTCAACAAAACGCGTCAGCAACTCGGTCTCATGAAAGTATAATGCTTTGTGTTCCAACTGCCGGTAACAAGATTTATACATACCGTTTCCCGTTCCCAACAGAACGATAAACATCACACCGGCACATATTAACGAAAACAGAAAGGAAATGTCAGGAATAAAAAACACACAGAGCAAAATAAATGAAATACAAACACTACAATTTAGTGCAAACAGACATAAGCGACGTTTTGTTTTAAACATATTGGTTTCTCCTTGTCCCCGTTCTGCCAACCCGGATACAAACAAATTATTTTATATATTATATCATAACGAAGAAAAAAAAGATATACAAAAGATAAAAAACGGAACCATATCGTCCTGGCCGCAACATTATGATTCCGCTTTATTAGTATCAGCGCATTGAAGACAATAAAACCGGATCAGGAGAATCCGTTGCATTATCCAAACCGGCATATTCTTCCAATACCCGCTTCTGCTGGGCAGAAAGTTTTGTAGGAATCTGAACTAAAACTTTTATATATAAATCACCCTTACGGGCAGAACCTGTAACAGGAACCCCCTCATCCCGGACACGGAGCATTTTATTATTTTGAGTACCGGCCGGAATTTTTAATTTGAGTTTTTTCTTATCCAGCGAAGTTACATAAATATCCGCACCGAGGGCAGCCTGAACCATGGATACGGGAATAGCACAATACAAATCGTTTCCATCCCGCTCGAAATACCGGTGAGGAGCAACATGCAAGACAACAATCAAATCACCTGCAGCACCACCGTTTTTTCCTGCATCCCCTTGACGGGGAATCGTGATTCTTTTTCCATTATCGACACCAGCAGGAATTTTGATGTTCATCTTTTTCCGTTTCTGCTGTAAACCAGTTCCGCCACAAACTTTACACGGATTATCAATTACAGATCCGCTTCCCCGACAGGTAGGACAGGGTTGAGCTATCGAGAAAAAACCAGAGGATCGCCTGATCTGACCTGTTCCCTGGCACATAGAACACGTCTTCCGCTTTGCTCCGTCAGCACCACCTGTTCCATGGCAGGCATCACAAACTTCATTATGTTGGAACTGAATCTGTTTTTCTGTACCATATACAGCTTCTTCAAACAGGATTTCCAAATCATAACGTAAACTGGCACCCTGCCCGGAAGATTCTGCCGACCTCCGGCTTCTGCCTCCGCCAAACAGGTTTTCAAATACACCGGAAAAATCTCCGAACAAATCACTGAAATCAGTAAACGCATGGGAATAGCCTCCAGAAGCACCACCTCCCATACCTTCCAAACCGGCAAATCCATATTGATCATAAATCTGCCGTTTCTGGTCATCAGAAAGCACTTCATAGGCTTCTGTCGCTTCTTTAAATTTATCTTCAGCTTCTTTATTTCCAGGATTTTTATCGGGATGATATTGAACCGCAAGTTTACGGTAACCTTTTTTTATTTCATCTTTTGTTGCATTTTTTTGTACACCCAAAACTTCATAATAATCAC
>CALXOI010000090.1 GCA_944389965.1 uncultured Treponema sp. | reverse complement strand
CATAACAATTCCCCGCTCTATAATATCAGCTGCCAGTTCCGGCGGAGTTTGTCCGAGCGTACGTTTTATTTCTTCTACAATCTGTGTTACCGGATCTTTTAATGCTTCCCGTACTTCTACGGAATCAATTTCAAGCCGGCGGGGCAATCCGGTAATAGCATCTGTTCCCTTTATTTCCATTTTATTTATATCTTTATCTGGAGATGCGTTACCGATTTCCATTTTGAGCCGTTCGGCGGTCTGCTGCCCGATGACCAGATTGTGCACACTGCGTACATGTTTTACAATTGCTTCATCAAATTCATCTCCACCAAGCCGGATAGCATTTGTAACAACCATACCACCCAAAGATATTACCGATACTTCTGTTGTTCCGCCTCCGATATCGCACACCATATGTCCTGCAGGTTCATTGATTGGTATCTGAGCTCCGATTGCTGCCGCAAGGGATTCAGCAATACATTCCACTTCTTTAGCCCCGGCTTTTATTGCAGCTTCTTCTACTGCATGTTTTTCAACTTCTGTTATACAGGTAGGAATTCCGATTTTCATCCGGGTAGATTTGAAAATTTGATGCCGCCGTATAATTTTTGAAATAAAATAGCGGATCATTTTTTCTGTGCTGGCCATATCAGCAATGACTCCGTCTTTCATCGGTCTGATAGCGGTTATTGATTCCGGTGTTTTCCACAACATCCGTTTGGCTTCAGCCCCGACTGCCACTACCCTGTTTGTTCCCCGTTCAACTGCTACAACTGACGGTTCATTGATGACTATTCCTTGTCCCCTGACATATATCAGTGTGTTACAGGTTCCTAAATCAATTCCAATATCTGTTGAAAATCTGTCAAAAATCCCCATATGAAAATCTCCCTATTTTATTGGTACTCTGCTATTTTCTTTAATGCTCCTTGATGATTAACATCAAGCCGGAGCGCTTTGCGCCATTCGGCCCGGGCTTTCACCAAATCGCCTGTTTTTTCATATATTACACCAAGTCCATAGTATGCGTCAGCAAAATTCGGATCTTTTTCTAAAATAGATCGGAATTCTTTTTCTGCATCTATGTAATTTTGCTCTTCTAGATAAATTTGACCTAATAAAGCAGAACTTTTTAACCTGAGTGTATCATCCTGGGTTGATGTGGAAATTCTGTGCAAATATGCTTTTGCTGAAGACAATTGCTGATTCTTGTAGTATTGCTCTGCAATTGCCAGTAACAGAACATCTGATTCCCGTACCAATAGAGCTTCCGTAAAAGCAGCAATACTTTCTTTTGTCATATCTAAGGATGCATAACTGAGACCTAAATATTCAGGAATATCATCTGCAGTATATCCTGATTGCTTGGCATAGTTTAGATACTTTATTGCCAAATCACTGTAATAGTGATACGCAGACAATGTGTTTTTGTAAAAATATGATTTTCCCAGCATATAGTATATCTGCGGCTTTACACTTTGCTGGGCGGATAATGCTGCTATCCGTAAAGAAATGATTGCATTATCAAGATATTGTTGGGCTAGAACGGTGTCCGTCTGCCCGACTGATAAATAAAAACTTGCATAGCCATGAAAAGTCAAGGCCGTGTTATGAAAGGGATTTGATTTTAATATGATTGCAGAAGAATCGTATACAGCCTGATAATCACCGGTATCCCACTGCCGGTATAAATCAGATAAATTGATTGAACCGGTCTGCTGTTTTTGAATGAATAACCATACCGGGATTGCAACTATTACCGCAACAACTAGAACAAAAATACAGACAATCAGCCGCGGTAAAAATTTACTTTTGCGGTGGATGATTGTACGCCGGTATTCCTGTTGTTTTTTCATAGTATTTTCCGAATATCTCCGTATAGAAAAAGCAGAAGGTCATAAGCCGGGTTCTGTTTTTCCTGTTTATTCAGGAAATGTGACCATCTATCCAGAATACAAGTTACCTTGTATTTCCAGCGGTCTACCCGTAACTGTGGAAGATGTCCTTCCATATCGGAGTAGCAGTTACTGCTTGACCTTGCTCCAAATGAGGCTTGCCATGCAACAGCCGTTACCGGCTGCCCGGTGGGCCCTTACCCCGCCTTTTCACCCTTACCTTTTCAGGCGGTCTGTTTTCTGTGGCGCTGTCTGTCGGATTTGTCCCAAAGGAACCAGTCCGCCCGGTAGTTAACCGGCATTTTTTTCCGAAGGAGCCCGGACTTTCCTCTGGATATAGAACCTTGTCGTTCTTTGTCCAGCGGTCACTCCCTTCTGCTTTGTTTTTACTTCATCAATGATTATTCTTCATAATCAAGTTCTTTGATGTTGTCATCACCGTCATTGTCTTCATCGTCGATGTCTTCTTCATCAAAGTCGTCTTCAAAATCAGCAAGACTGCCTGCATCTTCTATATTGAAAAATTCATTTTCCCCGTCTTCCTGATCCTGATAAAAAAGAATCCTGCTGCAGTATGGACAAAATACAATGTCTGTGCCATTGCGGACTTCGTTTGCAAATTGTGCCGGAAGAATCATGTGGCAGCCGTCACATACATTTCCCTTAACTGCAACGATTCCTTTATTTTGTTTACTGCGGATAATGCGTTCAAACTTAAAAACAATTTCGGGATCCAGTCCCGGAATAATCTCATCTTCCTGTTTTTTCAGTTCTTCTAATTGTTGTTTCAAAGAATCAATGGTTTCGTTGAGAACCCGTTTGCCTTCATCGATTTCTGCCTGTTGGGTGTCAATCAATTGCTTTGACTGGTTCATATCTTCCGTCAAATCAGCATATCTTTTTTCTTCTTTTTGAAGCTCTTTGCGAACTTGATTTTCTTTTTCAGTTGCAGCTTTTATTTCTTTATCCAAGGCTTCATATTCACGGTGGGTAGTAATGGAATCCATCCCCTGTTCTCCCCGTTCCCGGGCAGCAACAGCTTCTTCTAAGTCACACCGCAACCGGGCAATCTTGGCTTTTGATTCTTCGTATGCAGTGTTTTTATCTATATATTCTTTTTTTAACCGTGACAATAATTCATCTTGAGATCCCAATGTTTTCGGTGCATCTTCGATTTTGAATTCAATTGCATATTTTTCAACAAGAATGTCCTGCAATGTTTTCAATTTCGTGAATACGTCAGTCATTTCCATGCAATAACCTCTTATAATCCATATTTATAATAATTTATACTATTATCATGCTATTGTCTAGCTGTTTTATTAATCCATATAATCCCGCAGTCCTCCGGAACGCCGGGGATGCCGGAGGCGGCGAAGTGCTTTTGCTTCTATCTGACGGATCCGTTCCCGGGTAACATCAAAATAGAGACCGACTTCTTCCAATGTTAAAGAAAATCCATCATCGAGTCCGAACCGCATTTTTAGTACTTCCTGTTCCCGGGCAGGAAGTGTTGCAAGAATTGAATGCAGATGATCTTGAAGCATCGTATAAGCTGTTTTTGCTGCAGGATTTTCTACATCTTTATCTTCGATAAAATCTCCCAGCAGAGAATCCTCTTCTTCTCCTATTGGTGTTTCCAAAGATATCGGTTCTCTCGCCACATTTTTTACCTGCTTTACCCGGGATACAGGCCATCCAAGCTGAGCTGCAATTTCTTCATCGGTGGGTTCCCGACCGAACCGTTGCATCAGTTGTCTGGATTCTCTGACTACTTTGTTTATCTGTTCTATCATGTGCACCGGAACCCGGATTGTTCTGGCCTGATCAGAAATACTTCGGGTTATTGCCTGCCGTATCCACCAAGTAGCATATGTGGAAAATTTGTACCCTTTGCGGTATTCAAATTTTTCAACAGCTTTGATTAATCCGATATTACCTTCTTGTACAAGATCAAAGAATTGAAGTCCGCGGTTTGTATATTTTTTTGCAATTGATACAACAAGCCGAAGGTTTGCATTGATGAGCCGGTTTTTTGCCTCCTTCATCATATGATGCCCACGTTCGATTTCTTTTGACATAGCGAGAATCTTATTTACATCATTTTCAAATTCATATTCCAACCGACGGAGCTTACGGTCAATTTTCTGAATTTGGGTATACACATCCCTGATTTCATCTGCAGACATCCCCAAATCTGCTTCCAGTTTTGTCCGTTCAGACTTGATTGCAATCCGCTTTCCTAAACTGCGCAGGTCTCCGTAATCAGATATGCGTAGTTCTTTTGCCTTTTTTTCCTGCC
Organism: uncultured Treponema sp.; assembly: GCA_944389965.1. Lineage (GTDB taxonomy): Bacteria > Spirochaetota > Spirochaetia > Treponematales > Treponemataceae > Treponema_F. Next base: position 5,157 of record CALXOI010000090.1, on the reverse strand, counting down.
GGTGGCGGTATTCGCTGATGCGTTTCGTAGCATCTATGAACCGGAGGGAAAAACGCTCTATTTCTTCAGATTGGATTTCGACATTTTGCAGGGATCCCATTATTTTTTTTCTCAATTCGGTCAATTGTGGGTCATCAAAAATACAACTGGTTTGATTGGCTTCATACAACTGTTTTTTCAGTTGCATATATGTTTTCATGTCAGAAAATACCGGCTTTACATATTCACTGTAACAAGTCTTTAACCGGCGTTTTTCGGTCATCTCTTCGTTCAATTCTTTGCGGTTCCGTCCCTGCTGCATGTCGACCCGTGAAAAAGCTTTCACGCCAATGCTGTAGAATTCAGGAATCAGGATACCAGAATTTTTTATTACATTTTTTATGATGTTTTCGCCTTCTTCCATTTTTTTTGACAGAGAAACTTCCTGGTCTGCCGTTAACAGGTTTTCTTTACCGATTTCCCGTAAGTAAAGCCGGACAGGATCATCTCCACTTGAATCTTTTTCATTGTAGACTAAGCGTTTCCGGCTGGTTTCGTCCTCTATTTTCCCTGCTTCATCTGTAATCAGGTCTTCGTCATCGTCTTCCAGTACAGGAACGGTGTCGTCTTCCGTATCTGTCAGACCATCATCCTCTTCTACCTGTATATTATTTTGTGCAAGCTGGGTCAGAACCGTTTCCATTTTATCGGAATTGATGATTTCAGGTGGAAGTAATCCGTTCAATTCATCCCATGTTAACGTTTTTTTTGTTTTTCCATATTCAATCAGTTTCTCTATAGCCGAATCCAGTTCGTCCATCAGTGTATATCCTTTTGGTTCAGTTCAAAGTCAATATTCATTTTTTCTGAAAGGAGATCATCAAGCAGTTTCCGATCATCAAGTGTGTTTCCGGTTATTCTGCGGATACGGTTTACCACATATTGCCGCTTTCGTTGCAGGCTGTTTCTTTTTATCCGTCTGATGCTGTCTTCCACCATTTGCCGGGGATTTGCAGCGTATTCGCCTGACGTAACGACTTTTGCCACCAAATTTTTCAAGTATTCATTACCGCATTTTGCAAGTACCGAACTATATACAACCGTATCTTCCCGATAGCATTCTTCCAGAATAATAAATAAATCACGCGCTGTGGAGTCTTCAAAATCATCCGCAGTTAAAGAGGCTCTCATCAGCTCAAATGTTTCAAGATTTGCAATAACAGCAAGAACTGCACGGAGTTCTGCGGTTGGCTTTATATTTTTTCCAAAATCTCTTGATTGGTTACTGTACTGCTCTATCCGTTTTTGAGCGATGTCTCTGTGCGTAAAATCCCTTTTTACCGCCTCTATATTGAGGTTAAATACCTGGGCCATTTGAACCAGGCAAGATTCCTTTTGTATATCTGAATTCAACGCATCTATATATGGAAAAAAAGCAAGGGCTGCTTTCGTTTTTCCTTCCGGAGTATTAATCAGATGTTCGTTCGCTAATACAGATAACAGGTAATCACTATCTAAAATAGCATCTTTTATACAGCATGTCAATATCTCTGCACCTTGATTCTGCATTATTTCTGCAGGATCTTTACCGCCTTCCAAGCGGATAATTTTCACAGTAAGATCCGCTTTTCTGCATAATAAAACGGCTTTCCATGTAGCGGCTTGTCCTGCCCGGTCACTGTCAAAAGATAAATATACCGTATCGATAAAAGGCCGGATTACTTTTATCTGATCTTCTGTAAGTGCTGTTCCCAATGGAGCGACAGCATTCATGATGCCACATTGATGATATGCCAAGACATCCATATAACCTTCACACAATACTGCGGATTTCTGTTCCCGGATGGACTGCCGGGCAAAATTAAATGCATACAATGTCTCCCCTTTATGATATTGGATCAAATCTCCTGAATTTAAGTATTTTGGTCCGTCCCCATGAAGCAGACGTCCGCCAAAAGCAACCACCTGTCCTTTCCGATCAAAAATCGGAAACATCAATCTGTCAGAGAAAAATGAAATTCCGGGATTTTTTTTTGAAAAAAGACCTGATCCAGAAAGAAAATCATCACTGTAGTGTTTGCTTTTTAGAAAAGATTTTAGCCACCTTCTGTCCGGCAGGGAGTATCCCAGTTGGAACTTTTTGATGATTTCATCAGAAATACCTCGGCCTTTTATATAGTTATAGGCATATTGCCCGGCATCGGTAGAAAGCAGGCAATAATGGTATGAACCGGCAACCCTAGTATACAAATCAATGTATAAATCTTTTTGGTGTTGCTCGCTGCTGGACTGATAATCCGGTTGTCCCCCTGAATAAATAACTTCGATTCCGGAACGTTTTGCCAGAGAAGCGACCGCTTCCGGAAAGTCGACTTTTTCCATCGCTTTTACAAAATCAATGGCATTTCCGCCTTTATGGCAACCGAAACAATAATACATTTTACGGTCAGGAACCACATGAAAAGACGGCGTTTTTTCTGCATGGAATGGACAACACCCCCACCAGTCGCCACCCCGTTTGTCCAGACGGGTATATTCACCGATAAGCGCAACCAAATCAGTACGTTCAATAACAGCCTTAATTGTTTCAGATGAAATGTATCCGGACATTACTGTGCTGCCTGTTTTGTATACAGTTTGCCCGCATTGATGTGCTCTTCAAACTTTGCGGAAAAATAATGGCTTCCTTTTTCCGGATCAATCAAACGGAAAAAATAATATTCGGTTTCGGGAGGATCTGCTGCAGCCTGTAGCGCAATCAGTCCCGGATTTGATATTGGTCCCGGGGGTAAACCCGCCCACATATAGGTGTTATACGGACTGTTGATTTTTAAGTCCTGTTCAAGAATTACATCAGGATGCGGCAGCCCCTGTATTTCAGTGATAATATATTCAATTGTCGCACAGGAATATAATCCTATGTTTTCCTTTAACCGGTTGGTAAATACACTGGCAATCAGTGGTGCTTCTTCTGCTACCCGGTATTCCCGTTCCACAATGGATGCCAGTCTGACAACATAAAACAAATCCTCCGGGGACATATCATGTAATGCAGGAATTGTTTCTATGCGGGTAAAAAAGGTATCAACCATCATTCGAACCACAGCTTCTGTTGTCATTCCTGTGTCAAAGTAATATGTATCGGGAAACAAGTAACCTTCAAATGAAGCTGCCGGGATCTGATACTCTGTTAAAAGAGAAACATCCTGTGCTGCTTTTTTAAATTCTTCTGCCTGTACAACATTTTTCTGTTCCAAAAGAGTTGCTATTTTGGATACGGTCAACCCTTCTGGAATACTGACAGGTATATATTCCCGCTGTCCGGTCTGCAATAAGTTCAAAATTTCTGTGACAGATTGATCAGAAGATACTGTGTAGACACCGGCTTGAATTTTTATGTTCTGCTGGCGGGCTGTCAAATAAAATACCAGTTCCGAACGAATGATATGCTGCTGTTTCAATTCGGTAGCAACCGTTTTGATTGTTCGTCCTATCGGAATATCCAACCGGTATGTAATCACATCTGGCGATGCGGAGTTATGTACCGGCTGCCGGCCGGTAAACAAGAAGATTGCCGGTATGATGGCGGCAATAACCAAAATGATTAATATTGTTATTATACCTATTATTTTCTTTGTCATATTGATAATTTAATCTTTAAAAAGCATTTCTGCTTCGGCTATTGTCATTGTACTGTATATAGTTTCATGGACAGCATGCTCAAAACGTATCAGACCGTGCGGTAACGGATGATTCCGGATATATTGTGCTAAAAGAACCGTTTCCTCCGCTGAAAATGTATAGGAAAAAGATATGGTATCTAGTGTTTCTTTCTGATTCATAATTCGATAACCATTCCTTCTTGAGCAAGAAATATCTGTAAACCAGCATTAACAACATACTGGGCATACCATTGAGCCGATTGTAAAATGGAATAAATTTTCCGGTCATCATACATAGGTTCATGGTGGAATAGATACAATTGCTTTATATGCCATTTTGCTGCAAAATCAACTGCGTTTGAAAATGCAGAATGTCCCCAATTTACTTTGTAGAGAGCTTCTTCTACAGTATATTGGGTATCAAGAATAATTACATCTGCGTCTAAAAAGAAATTTCTGTTTTCCGGTGTATTTGCGAAGTCTTTTTCAGATAATTCAACATCAGTAGCGTATATCAGTTTTTTCCCGTTTTCTATGAATGCATAAGAATACGAATTTCCCGGATGGGACATTTTTTTGCTGACAATTGAACAATTCCCTACCTGAAATGTTTCCCCGGGCTTTATACATTGAAATGAAATATCTGCATGGAAAGATGTATCAAACTGGACAGGAAAATAAGGCAGGTTCATTTGCTGGCTTAACAATCTGCAGGCTGCGGGAAACGGTGAATAAAAAATAAGTTTACAATCACCCCTGTATGCCTGATCAAAAAACGGAAGCCCTTGTATATGGTCCCAGTGGAAGTGGGAAAAAAGTATGTGATATGTATTACTTGCAGAAGGAGTTCCTCTTTTTGAAAATTCCCTAATACCTGAACCTGCATCAAGCAAACAGACTGTTCCGGTGGTATCACGGATTTCAACACAGGATGTGTTTCCTCCTACTGTTCCAAACAATGATGCAGGAAGGGATGCAATGAAACGCTCTCGGGCGTCTAATGTTGCAATATCTCTAGGCGAAATACGCTGTACGACAGCTTCTATTTTTGCCCGGACCTGCTGTGCGGTTAATGGTGTTGGTATGGAACCTCTGACTCCCCAAAAACGGATATCCATGCGTTTTTACTCCTGTGACCGTCTCAGCGGCTGGTTTGTTTCATATTGTTCCAGATATGCAGTAATTTCTGCTTCTGAATGAAGCATACCGGTGTTTATGCCTGGGCATGAATCCGATTCTTCATCCCATGCTCGCCGGGATTTAAGTAAAAATGTCCAAAAAGGATATGTGGAACATTGTACAGGACGGGCATCATATGCCGAGCACTGTTCCTCCCATAAAATACAGTCATAGTTCGTTTTCTCCTGCAGGCATAAAACCTGAGTTCCGTCATAATACGGTACCCAACGGCAGTATTTTTTTATAAACACAGATGGTTCTAACTTAAACCATCGGCATAAATTTGTCAAATCAGTTTTAGATAAATATACGTATCCTGGTTCATGCCGGCAACAAT
>CALXOI010000089.1 GCA_944389965.1 uncultured Treponema sp. | reverse complement strand
ATCCTGGAGCTTCTTTGCAACTGTATCTAATACCGTAGAATCAGGAAAATATTCCTCTGCCCGGGTGAGTGCGGCACCGGCGTCGTCAAAGCGTTCCAGAGCAGCCAACGCAATAATATAATTTTCAGTCACAGTCTGATTATATGGTTCCTGTTCCAGGATAGACTCATAAATTGCCAAGCCTTCATCTGTTTTTCCTGCCTGAAACAGTATGTATGCCAGCGACTCTTTCAAAGACATATTCTCAGGATCCTGGGCAACAAGATCTGTATATATCAGCTCTGCCTGATCCCATTGTTTTCCCAAAGCATATGAATATCCCATTTTATAATATGCCTGCCGATATAAAGACTCATCCCGCAATGCATATTCATAATATTCCGCTGCTTTTGTGTAATTTTTATTATCTAAATATCCTTCTGCAACAAGATAATATTCCGCCGCAAGATTTTTCAGAATCTGTTCTTTTTCACCAGGAACTGCGACACTACCGGCAGAAAAACAGGCAGTAACAGTAACTATCAAAACAGCTGCCACTGCCAATTGTATTTGGATCCGGATTTTCATCAAACTATCTGTGGCCTAAAACTGTCTGTTCAATTTTCCGCAACTGGGAACGGTACAAACCTGTAATGTTTGAACCGTAATCAGCTATAAGCTGAAGAATATTCCGGGGAGCATCCTCTGTATCCCGGCCGTTCAACCGGTCGCCAGCATCCCCAAGTCCCGGCATGATGTAAGCAGAAGAATTCAAAACAGGATCCATCCACAAAGTGTATACAGTGCAATTATCCAACGCACGGACAACCCGAAGCCCGCCTTTCAGTGCAGCGATAACATTAAAAAATTTGATTGACCGGGGTTTTATACCCTGCTCCAGAAGATACTTTACAACAGTAACCAGGGAACCTCCTGTTGCATTCATCGGATCTGCAAAAATCAGGTCTTTACCATCCAAATCTTCCAGATTAAAAAATGAGTTACTCAAATCAAGTATGTATTCCATATCATTTTCATGGCGGGAATCATTACGCTTGATTTTAAATAAAGCAAACGGAGTTACATATCCATGAGATGAATATTCTTCGATTTCTTTTGACATAATCATCGAAGGCAGCAACGCCCCCCGGAGCATTACGCACATAACGGTATTTTCAATTTTATAATCTATATCCGGAATTTTATGCACTGAATAATTTTGGACAGGAACTGTCACCGGCGTTTTTACAACAAGATAATTTTTATTATCTGAATGGTTTCCTGTATAAGCAAGGCGGAACAACATTTCATACGCCCTCTGGCTGTAATAAACAAATTCCTGATGACCGGTTCTGATATCCCGCAATTTTGCAATCACCCGGGAAGCTTCAGCGTGACTTTCTTCTTCAGTACAGAAAGAAAAAACTTTCAATGCCGGAACTTCAGCACAGATTGATTGCATCAGATGCCCCATTTCATTAAATACATCTATGACTTTTTTTTCTTCAGCGGCAAGCGTTGAACTGAATCCACCGGACGCTATAATTTTAAAGGAACTCATAGCCCGTTCATAAAGCGAGTCCATTTCAACAAGATATTTCTGATCCTGTTCGGTCAGATAACCGTCCAAAGATTCCGCCTTCAGGATAACTTTTGAATCCATCATATCCCCCTTATATGAATCTGTATCATTATATCATAGAGCAACAAATGCCAGCAATAAATTTACCGGATCTACAACTCCTGATATTTGTAACATTGATTCCGTATCATCTGTTTCAACCGATACCTGCAATCCCATAAACCGGAACAAGATTTTTAAAGCAGCCGCAGCGGAACGGACAGCCCGGGTATCTGTGACTGCAACCTGCGCATCCAATGCATAATAGACATTTCCATCAGCAGAAACGTCTTCCGGTGTCAACGTACCGTACATAGTTTTTACCGGAATATGCAATCCGGTCATGGTTACCAGCGGTAACAGTTCCTGAAGATTTTGTATATAAAAATCAATTGAATTTCCGTCATAAGGGGCATCAGAAAAAAAAGCTGCAGGTTCAGTATGTTCAGGCAGCACCGACCGGTTGTCCCATGATACCAACAACGGCCATACAGATTCCCCTAAAATAACTGTTGATGATGATGGAAACGCTATTTGGTACGGAAAAACCAGCGACTCATAACAACTGCCAGTAACCGGCAATGATTCATCCCGTATCTTTTTCCAGCCATTTTTTTCCGATAGAATAAAATTCCGTCCTACAGACGGGAATGCACCGGTGGCAACAGCATATATGTTCCTGTTGCACACACAGATATATGCAGTATCAATCCGGTTGAGGATACTGTCGGCATTTTCAACATCAGGTAACAATATTGCAAGCACCTGCCGGGACAGCTCTCTGTTATACCTGACGGACCACTGCAGATACAGCTGTCCGTCAGCAGGAAAAACTTTCATATAGTTTTCCGGTTCAGGTACTGAATTCCGGGAAGCACATCCTATAAACAGTAATGAACACACTATACAGAAAAGATACTGCCTACTGTTTTTCAACAGATACACTCCAAACTATATCCCCAGATTCTATCCGGGTACCGGAAGGCAATTCATCAACCCAAATCATTTTGACAGCAAGGGTTTCTCCACTGATAAAATCTCCGAACTGTTCAAAAGCTGCTTTCAGCTCTCCAGAACCAGATACGGTCAACAGTATCCTGTCCGTAACAGCCAGACCGGTTTCTTTCCGCAGATTCTGAATACCTCTGATTAAATCCCTGACATATCCTTCCCTGCGTAAATCCTCGGTAATTTCACTGTCAAGGGCAACTGTCAGCGTTCCATCATTGATAACTTTCAGCTGTGCTTTTTCCAGCCGGTCAACAATAATTTTTGAAACATCCAGTTCTACCGGAGTTCCCTGTACATCGATACTCAATGTTGCACCATCAAGAATTGACTGTATCGCATCCTGGTCAAGAGCAGCAATAATACCTGATGCTACTTTCATCAACGGTCCAAGTTCCTTTCCAAGAGTACGGAAATTTGCTTTTGCCTTGTATTCAACCAGCTCATCTTCCCGTTCATGGAATACAACTTTTTTTACATTTAATTCTTCCCGAATGGATTCTTCCATTTCAAGAAGGACTTTTTTTTCTTCAGGATTTCTTGTTACAAATTCCACGGATTTTAGCGGCTGTCGGATTTTGAGATTAAACTGATACCGGAGTGCCCGTCCCATGGAAACAGCTTTTTGTACCGTTTCCATTTTGAATTCCATATCCAAATCCCGTTCGCTTTCATTGTATACCGGATAATCGGCAAGATGGACAGATTCTGCATCAGCTTTTGTCCGCAAATTCTGCCACATTGTTTCAGTGATGAACGGGATAACCGGCGCAGCGGTAAGAGCAAATATTTTCAGGGCACGATACAAGGTTTCATACGCTTCCAGCTTATCTCCGTCGCTTTCACTTTTCCAGAACCGGCGGCGGCTGCGGCGGATATACCAGTTATTCAACTGATCGATATATGCCACAATGGGATCGATTGCCCGGGACAAGTCATATGTATCCAATGCATCAGTAACAGTCTGCACTAATTTCTGCGTAATGGAAAGAAGCCAGCGGTCCAGCGGATTTACCGGACGGGATGAATCAAACTGATGACCTGTCGCCTGAACACCGTCAATATTCGCGTATGTAATAAAAAAGCTGTAACTGTTCCATAACGGAATAAGAATACCTTTCAGTACATCACGGACACCGTCATCACTGTATTTTAAGTCATCGGCTTTTACGACCGGTGAATGCATCAGAAACAAACGGATTGCGTCAGCACCGAATGTTGCCACAGCTTCTGCCGGATCTGTATAATTCCGCAGACTTTTAGACATTTTTTTACCGTCAGATGCAAGAACAAGTCCGTTTACCACACAATTTTTGAATGCAGGACGGTCAAATAACGCAGCGGCAAGTACCGTCAGGGAATAAAACCAACCGCGGGTCTGATCAAGTCCTTCAGAAATAAAATCTGCCGGAAAATGGCTTTCAAAATATTCTTTGTTTTCAAAGGGATAGTGGTTCTGGGCATACGGCATGGAACCGGACTCAAACCAGCAGTCCAGCACTTCCGGTATACGGCTCATAGTACCACCGCAACCACAGGGAATCGTTATTTTGTCTACAAAGTGCTTGTGCAGGTCTTCAGGATACACGCCCGACAATTTTTTCAGTTCATCACGGCTGCCGACACAGATAGTTTTGCCGCAATCAGGACATTTCCACACAGGAATGGGGTTACCCCAATACCGGTTACGGCTGATCGCCCAATCTCTGGCACCTTCCAGCCACTTACCAAACCGGCCGTTTTTAATATGATCCGGTTGCCAGGTAATTTTCTGATTTGCAGCTATCATTTTATCCCTGACAGCTTCCACTTTGACAAACCAGCTGCCGATTGCACGGTAAATCAGCGGGCTGGAACAACGCCAGCAGTGGGGGTACGCATGGAGAATCTGATCCCGTTTAACTAATTTGCCTTCTTTCTTCAGCCGTTCCAGAATATCTTTGTCGCAGTCTTTTACAAAACGCCCGGTATAATCTGTAACTTCTGCGGTGAATTTACACTCACTGTCTACCGGACAGACAGTCGGAACTCCGGTTCCTTTGAACACTTTGTTATCGTCTTCACCAAAACCCGGTGCCGTATGAACAATACCGGTTCCGTCTTCTGTTGAAACAAAATTTCCCGTTAGAACCCGGAATGCGCCGATTGACGGCAGGTTGCCGTCGGAACCATCCGTCGGTTGCGCAAGATGGGCAAAATACGGAAACAACGGTTCATACCGGATTCCTTCCAATAACGCGCCTTTCTTTTTCCAGACAATATCACAGGCTGCAGGATCTTTGTAATATGCACCCAACCGGCTTTCTGCCAGAATATAATACTCGTCACCGTCATGAACCTTCACATAATCAATGTCAGGGCCGACTGTCAAACCTAAGTTTGACGGTAAAGTCCACGGTGTAGTTGTCCAGGCAAGCATATAGGTACAACCGTTTGCAATACTCTCATCACCACAACGGGAACCGGCATCTGTTACTTTGAACCGGATTGTGATTGCCGGATCATGGACATCTTTATAACCGCCAAGTGCCAGTTCATGATTGGATAAAACGGTTGCACAGCGGGGACAATACGGAAGAATATAGTGTCCTTCATACAAGAGCCCTTGTTCCCACAGGCTTTTTAATACCCACCAAATGGACTCCATGTACTCAGGATTCATAGTTTTATAATCATGATCAAAATCGACCCAGCGGCCAAGCCTCGTTATCGTCTGTTTCCATTCCTTGACGTAGCGCAAAACGCTGGCACGGCAGGCTTCGTTAAACTGGGCTACACCATATTTTTCAATATCAGTTTTTGAATTCAAACCGAGTTCTTTTTCTATCAGATTTTCTACCGGCAATCCATGGCAGTCCCAACCGAACCGGCGTTCCACTTTCCTGCCTTTCATCGTTTGGTAACGGGGAATAATATCTTTTATAGTGCTGGGAATAAAATGACCGAAATGAGGTAATCCGGTGGCAAACGGAGGGCCGTCATAAAACACATACTCAGGACAATCCTGCCGCTGTTGTATTGATTTTTTAAAAATATTATTTTTTTCCCAAAAATTGAGAACCTGTTCTTCCATTTCCGGAAAACTTGATTTCGGATCAACCGGCGTATACAAAACATTCCTCCTGTCTGGATGAATAGAAAATTATTGCAGATATTATGGCACATATTAAAAAAAAGAACAATAACACATCATCCCTGCTATAAAAAATAACAACTACAGAAGACACGCTGATTTTTACAAAGTCTTTTGCTGTAACGTTTATCCGTCAATAAATTCCACACTGGCAGGATTTTTTTTCTACAGCAGCTTTATATCCGTTATAAACGGCAATTTCACCCAAGTAAAAATCAGAACCGATAATATCGCATACAAAAAATCCTGTAAGATTATATTTACCTGTCTCCGGAACAGCAGCCCCAGCCCAAAAATCGGGAATCCACAGGTATCGACCGGACAAAATAATTCGGCTCTATCAAATCCAAATATATTTTGATGACAGAAACGGGTTAACCGAAAAACCGTCTAAAACCGGACATACACAATTTTCCAAGTTACAGGAAACGATACTACCGGTTACACGGTTTTTTGGAGAGACAATGCCAGCAACCAACAGGAATCAGTCCTTTTACCCTCACATTTAAAAATAATCTGAAAAATACGGAATTTGTTGTTCCACAGCATCTTCCAGCATATCAATAATAGAATCCGGACAGTGCAGCCGTCCAATTTTTTGCAAATAATCAGGCCGTTTATACCCCAACAACATTGTTGTCATAGTCTGGATGTCAACAGTATCCCGCTGCCTTTTACCGCTCCGGGTTACAATTCCTTTTCCCTGCCGGTCAATAGTCAGTGTAAAAGAACCATTGTTCCATGGCAACACCGGATCTTCCAGCATAAAGGACCATACCCGTTTTCTGCTGTCCGGTTTGAACGGATATAATTCTACAAAACGGGTAAAGTCAACAATCCGCGCCATATAATACGGGGAAATCGTTTCCTGAATCTTTGCATCCTCCAAAAGGAAAGCCAGCGGTTCATCTGTAAACGTATTACCGATAACTTTTGAAATCATGGAAAAATGAGCACTGACAAAATTCCACAAACCAATGCGGGCTTCCTCATTGAGAAAAATCATATCTTTGATATGAAAAACCTCATCTGCAATCCAGTAAATGATATAACCGCACCGTTCCTTTTCTTCATTATAATATACAGCAGCCATCACATCATCGGAATCCCACAAGCAGTATTCATTCCAAGCCAAAGAATCACGGATTAGTGCACCGTGGGTTACCGCCGCAAACCGGTTATAGGTTTCTTTGATTTCATCACTGGTAACCGCAACCCGGCGGACTTCCCCGGGAACCTGCCGGTTTTTTGGCAGCTGGTAATCCTGTATTTCATAGGTAATTTTATCAGAAATAATTTCCCATCCTTTCCGGCGGTAATAAGGAATAGAATACGGATACAAATACGATATATATTGTCCTGCATTCCGCATTTCATGCAACGCTTTTTCCAGAAGCTGGTACATCAACCCATGGTTGGAATATTCAGGATATGTACCCACACCGGTCAGCCCGCCCATTTCATATATCCGGCTGAATATGCGGACTTTCATAGGATACACAACGCACTGGGATACCAGTGTATCACCGTCAAACCAACCGATAACCGCTGCCTGTTCAAAACTGGGCTGTTTAGCCCTGATAATTTCTTTTTCTTCCCAGCCAACCTGCTGCATGGAGTGTTTGGTAACCTGAAACACGTATTTGAGCAACTGATTATATTGTTCAATATGCTCCATGCCAACCCGCTGAAGATTTAAATTCATTTTACCCATATAGTCTCCAGTTACTATTTACCGGTTACACCCGGCACACCTTTCCGGTCCCACGGCCAGAACCGTAATACCGTCGTTCCCAGTATTTTTTCCGCCGGAACTGACTGGGGGGCCATATTGGAATAATAAACAGCTGAATACCGGTCATATTGTGTCAGCGGAACCAGCACTTCATCATAGGAATGACGCATATCCAGAGAATTGAACCGGTTATCCCCCATCATAAAATATTCATTCTCAGGAATATACCGGGGAGAACCGTCCTCCGCATTCGCCGGAAATACAGGCATATTCCGCCGGTCCAAAAGCAATACATATGAATGAAGCATCCGGGCATCACTGAGACATTCGGTCAGTACAGTATCATTTTTCCAGTTTGCAGCCGGAACACCTTCCAATCGGAGTTCTGCATTACGGACAATCATGCGGCCAAATACAAGTTTAATCATCAGATTCAATCTAAAATTGGCATCACTGTACAAATCCCCGCCAACCAATGATGGTGTTTCTGAAAAATAATCAGCAGGAACTGACTGAATCCAATCAGTCATAAAAGCGCGGAACCAGGCTGTTCCCCCTGACACAGACAGTAACCGCCGGGCAAAATCATCATTGTTGTTGAATAGGAAAAACTCATATAAATCCGACCCGGAAAACAACTCCGGAACAGAAGCAGTACCGGAATCTGTCCCCGCTAATGCTGAACGCAGATCCGAAAATCGTTCAGCCAGCTGTACCGCTTCATCTCTGGCAACAGAAGGAATAAGGCTGTTCCGTTCTTGTTCACAGAGTATCATGGATGCATATACATCCGTACTCACCGGAATGTCCTGCACCCGCTGCAGCAATTCCGTCGGCAGCGATGCCACATTCCATTCTGCCCAGATGGAATCCTCTGTCACCGGCTGGAATTCCGGAGAGTCGGCCCGGCGGGCATACAAAATACCGTCCTGCATCATCAGCTGTTCCCCCGGCAACCCGGTTATCCGCTTAACAAGCGGATCTGCTTTCAGATTACCGTATTCATCAACATTCAGATTAACTAGAGTGAAAGTGAGCGTATATACTAATTGGGAAACAAACGATCTCACCTCGGAACGGCGGTCCTGGGAGTAATGGGGATTTCTAAAAACAATAATATCACCCCGGTCATAAGACCGCATCCGGGGGATTCCCACATCCGACAGGGGAAACCGTGGACCAGATGCTGTTTTGAACACAACGACCCTGTCCCTGACCAGAAATTCCGGAACCATGGATTCTGAAGGAATTTCATATAACTGTACAATAAAAATATTCAATAACGCAACCGTAAATGCAGCCTGGACAAACGCATCCACCCATTCAAACACTTCCCGGATAACCCGGGTAGACTTAGAAACAGGTTTTTCTGATACAGCCCGGATAAATTCAGCCCAGCCGGGGTTATAAACATCCAGCCGCTTTAAATCCAGCTGATACTGGATAAGTATGGCAAGAACCGTCAGCACAATCCATAATAAAACTGACACTATATCAAACCAATGGGTTGTACCGTATTCCCCTGCCCGCCGGAACACAAACACAACAAGTGCAACAAACGGAAGATACTGGCAGAATTTTTTCACTGCACCGATATACCCGGGATTACCCTGCATTATCAGTTTATATACACTAATATACGAAAAAACCAACGTAAAAACCACTGCGATGGGAAAAGCTACAACAGATATATCTCCCCGGAACACAATATTAAAAAAAGAAAAAACAATGCTGCTGATTATGACAGCATATAACAGGACAGATAGTTTCTTCATAAATGTCAGTATAGCAAAAAAAAGAAAAATAAACTACAATTCTAGTATGGAAACACAGAAAAACGAGCTTATAAATCTTCCTGCAGCATTGGAACGACTGGACAATGACAAGGAT